>JBBRMW010000001.1:0-74494 GCA_038230635.1 Aggregatilineales bacterium
CAGATCGCCCGCGCCGCGAATCTCCAGATCACGCATGGCGATCGACATGCCCACGCCGAGTTCGGTGTGTTCGGCGATCGTTTGCAGACGGGCGCGCGCGTCGTCGGTCAGGCGATTGCTGCGCGGGTGGAAAAAGTAGGCATAGGCGCGATTGCTCGCCCGTCCGACTCGCCCGCGTAACTGGTACAACTGCGCCAGCCCAAACATATCGGCGCGATCAATGATGATCGTGTTGGCGTTCGGAATATCCAACCCGGACTCGATAATCGTGGTGCTCAGCAGCACATCGTAATCGCCGCGCGTGAAAGCCGTCATCACTTCTTCGAGCTGATTTTCCGGCATCTGACCGTGACCGATCACGATGCTCGACTCCGGGACGAGATCGCGCAGCCGCCGACCGATCGTCTCGATGGTCGAAACGCGGTTGTGAACGTAGAAAATCTGGCCGCCGCGATCGATCTCGCGCAGGATCGCTGCCCGGATCAATTTGTCGTCGATCGTTCCGACGTGCGTCAAGACGGGCAGACGCTCCTCCGGCGGCGTTTGGATCAAGCTGATGTCGCGGATGCCGGTCAGGCTCATATACAGCGTGCGCGGGATCGGCGTGGCGGTCAGCGTGAGCACATCGGTCTGGATGCGCATCTGTTTGAGCTTTTCCTTATGCGTCACGCCGAAGCGCTGTTCCTCGTCGATGATCACGAGGCCGAGGTCTTTGAAGATGACGTCAGACTGCACGAGTCGATGCGTGCCGATCAAAATATCGAGCTGACCATCGGCCAGATCGCGGATGATCTTCGATTGTTCGGCGGAAGTGCGGAAGCGCGAGAGCATTTCGATCTTGACCGGAAACGGCAGCATCCGCTGAACGAAAGTCATGAAGTGCTGCTGCGCGAGCACGGTGGTTGGCACCAGCACAGCGACCTGTTTGCCGTCCATGACCGCTTTGAAGGCCGCCCGCAGCGCGACCTCGGTCTTACCATAGCCAACATCGCCGCAGATCAGGCGATCCATCGGCTGGGCGCGTTCCATATCGGCCTTGACCTCGCCCAGCGCGCGCAGTTGATCGGCGGTTTCGACGAACGGGAATGAGGCTTCGAGTTCGTGCTGCCAGGGCGTATCCGGGCTGAATCCGTAGCCTTTGACATGGGCGCGCGTAGCGTACAATTCGAGCAGATCGCGCGCGACTTGTTCGGCGGCGATGCGGGCGGCTTCTTTGGCGTGCGCCCAATCGGTCGAGCCGAGTCGGTGCATTCGCGGCGCAGCATCATCGGGTCCAACGTAGCGCGTCAGCCGATCGACTTGGTGGATCGGCACATACAGCGTATCGTTGCCCGCGAACTCGATCACGAAGAATTCGCGTTCGCCGCCCTGCACGACCCGCCGATGCAGCCCGACGAAGCGCCCGACGCCATATTCGGCATGGACGACGTAATCGCCCGTTTTCAGATCGGAGAAAGGCGCTTCTGGCGATCCGGTGCGCGGTAATTGGCGGCGGCGCGGCTCTGGGCGTCGCCAACCAAAGATTTCGGCGTCGGTCACGAGCGCGGTGCTACTCGTGCCGTGATGCAGCGTCCAGCCTTCGGTCAGCGCCCCCTCGACGAAGGCCAGCGCGCCGGGTTCAGGAATCGACTTCAAATCTTCCGTCGGCGGAACGGGGCCGCGCCGTTCCTGCTCCTGCCACAGTTCGGCGATACGAAGCGCCTGCCGCGTGATCACGATGGCGCGATCGGCGCGGCGCGTCAGGCTGTGGAGCGTCTCCAAGAACACGCGAAGCTGCCCGGCATAGCGATTCCCCGGCGTGAACAGATCGCCGATCACGCCCTGCTGCACCCGCTCATCGTCGGCTTCTTCGGGGATGCCGCTGCCGCCGAAATGCAGCGGGTGGCGCTCACCGATCGTCTCTTGCAGGTCGTCCCAGGTCAGGTATGGCAGCGGCATATCCGGAGGAATCTGTGCGGAAGCGAGTCGATCGGCGCGGACAGTCAGCGCTTGCGCCTCCAAATTGGCGACGATCTCGGCCAGCGCGTCCCAATCTTCGACGACCACCAGCGCTTCATCCGGCAGATAATCGAGCAAGCTGGCGGGCGCGCTATACAAATACGGCAGATAAAATTCGAGCGTCGGGAACGCCGATTCGCCGTGCAGATCGGCTTCGTCGGCGAGGGCGCTCGTCACGTCGTCGGTCGGTTCGGGCTGCGCGGCGAACCACGTTTGCAAGGATTCGGCGGCGGCGCGGCCATATTTCGGGAGTGCTTCGCGGGCAGGCGTGATGATCAGCCGATCGAGCATTTCGGCGGAGCGCTGCGTGGCCGGATCGAACTGGCGCAGCGAATCGATCTCGTCGCCGAAAAACTCGATGCGTGCCGGACTGAGTGCCGCCACCGGGAACACATCGACGATGCCACCGCGTCGGCTGAAGGTGCCGGGTTCGGTCACGATCGAGGCGGGCGTGTAACCGAGATTGAGCCAGCCGCGCACGAGTTTATCGGGATCGGCGGTTGCGCCGCGTTTGATCACGCGCGAATTGACGCGGAACTCACGTGGTGGCAAAGTCCGCTGCATCAACGCATAGGCGGAAGTTACTATCACCGGCGGGCAATCGGTCGCCAGTTCGACGCCGACGGGCGGATACAGCGCCGCCAATGTCCCGATGCGCGCCCGGATCGCGTTCGATGCCCAGGGTGCGCGATCATAGAACAGCGCACTCGGCTCGGCGAAACGCATCACGGGCGTATCGGGCAGCCACACGGGAATTTGTTCGGCGATATTATAGGCGCGCTCGACGGTCGCGGTGACGATCAGTAGCGGGCGGCGCAGATCGCGGGCGATCGCCGCACTGACGAATGGTCGCGCCGCGCGCAAAAGGTGCTGATCGGGTGGCGTGGCGGAACGGCGCAGCGTATCGAGCAACGTGCGGTACTCAGGCGCATCTTGGAGCAGGGCGAGCAGGCTATCCAGTTGCATAGAATCCCAGATTGGTAATCGGTATTCGAGGTGTTTTCAACAACGCGGGCGCGGCAAGCCGCATCCCTACAACGGGCGGTTTTGGTAGGGACGCGGCTTGCCGCGTCCGTCTGGCACGTTGAAAATATCCATCCCTAATAATCTTTCACGACGCCTCGATCTTCGGTTTGGCGGCGGAAATTTCGGCATTGACGGTGCGCGCTGCTTCTTCGTTTGTGCCATTGTGACGGGTCATCGCCAGTTCAATGCCGCAGCACAGCCACGTCTCGATCGCCTTAATCGCACGCGCCACCGTCTCATCGATCAAAATCGCGTCGGCCTTGTCGAAGCCCTGCAACACATAGGCGGCAGCATCCATCCGACCGGGCGGACGGCCAATACCCAGCCGCATCCGGGGAAACTCATTCGTGTTCAGGTGCGCCACGATATTTTTCAATCCGTTCTGGCCGCCTGGACTGCCCGATTTGCGCATCCGCAGCGTGCCTGTCGGCAGATCGAGATCGTCGGAAAGCACGAGCAGCGCCTTGTGTGGCAGCTTGTAGAAATTGAGCAGGCTGATCACCGACTCGCCGCTCAGGTTCATGTACGTCTGCGGCTTAACCAATATCACCTTTTTATCGGCGATCGTGCCTTCGGCCAGCAGGGCCTTCGCCTGCTTTTTGACGAAAGTCAGGCCATGTGCAGCGGCCAGCGCGTCCACGCAGCGAAAGCCGATGTTGTGGCGGGTATTGTCATATTCACGGCCAGGGTTGCCTAGCCCGACGATCAAGTAGCGTTCGTACATACGTTAGTAGCCCTCACCCCTGTCCTGTTACGGATTCACCTCACCCCCAACCCCTCTCCGTACTCACGGAGAGGGGGGCAATACGGCTTGCCTTCCCCTCGCTATGGTTGCGGAGAGGGGGTTGGGGGGTGAGGTTCTTCAATTCATTGTCTACCAGCCAGACGCCGCGCCCGCGCCCGAACCGTCGTCAGGCCGAGACCCACCGCGAACGCGATCACCGCCAGCAGCGCACCCGTACACGCCGCCGATTGGAGCGCGCCGAACGAGAGCGTCGTCGCCGGGACGTCCGCCGCAATCGACGAGTCGCTCGTCGGGGCGAGCGGCGGCTCAGTCGGAACGGCGATGTTGGCGGCTTGCGGCGTGAGCGTCGGGGGCTGCACGAATAGCGGCGTTGGCGTCGGGCCGAGCGTCGGCGTCAACGTGACGGTAGCAGGCGGCGGCAAAGTCGGAAGTACCGTCGGCGGCTGATTGTTGATGCGTAAATCGCGCGCATAGGCTTCAAGCACCGTACCATTGCGGAGCGTCACGCGCAGTCGCACCTGATAGATGCCATCCGGCAGCTTCGTCGTATCCCATTGACCGAGCGTGTTGTCTTTCACCTTTTGGGCAATCGGACCCGCGAGCGGTTGCCACGTTGGATTGGTAGCGGCTTGCTGGAGATATGCGAGACCATAGGTTTGCATCGTCGCGTTGTTGGCCGTGCCGACGATCGGGACGACGCCGAACAGGTTTCCCCCCGCGACCGGCGACGTGATCTGCGCCGATGGATCGGGCGTAGGCGCGGTCTGGGCGATGGCGGGGCGCGCAGCGAGGATCGTCAAAACGGCGAAACTCAGCAGCAGGCCGACTAACAAGGCACGATGACGCACGCAAAACCCTTTCGGTAAGCAAACGTGACCGAGGAATTTTACCAGAAAGCGCGCCGCTGCGCAATTGCGGGTTTGTGGCACGAACTGCCGTCGCAGGCTAAGGCAATCGACGGCCTAGGGTGTAATGAGTAGCAACTAGATCAAGCGTAAAGGAGATGATTGTTATGCGGATCAAGCGCATTTGTGTGTTTGTCTGTGTCGTGTTGATCGGATTGTTAGGCGCATCAGTGGTACAGGCGCGTCAAAATGTGATCACTTTGACAATCGCGGTGTTCCACCCGGATTTCAACGACTCGCTTCGCCAAAAGTTGACCGCTTTCGAGTCATCGCATCCTGGTGTACAGGTTCGTATGGTCGCACTGCCCCCGATTCAAACCGATGTGACCGACGATCCGGCAAAGCATTTGGACGAGATCTCCAATGTCGCCGCTGCCGCCGATGTGCTGCAAATCCCGCCCGATTTGATTTCGGAAGCGGCCTCACGTACCGGCTACTTTCTTGATCTGACACCGCTGGCCGAATCGGATGCCACATTGAACGCCACGGATTATTATCCGGCAGCCTGGGCATCGTGGACGTGGGATGGCGCGCAGTGGGGCATCCCGGCCACCATCGAGCCGATAGTTTTTGGATATGATGCGGTGGCCTTCGATCGCGCAAAGCTGGCCTATCCGAGCGAAAGTTGGGCGGCGACTGAACTGGCCGCCGCACTTCGGACGCTGCGCAAGGCGGATCAAAGCCAATCGGCGGCAATCGACTTCAGCGATCCAGATGGCTTGTACCAAAGCCTCATCGGGACGCCGCCGCTGGACATGAGTACCATTCCCAATCCGCCCCAATTCGATCGACCTTCTATCGGTCATTTTCTGGAAGTGTGGGGAGCGCTCGCCCATGACGGGTTACTAAATCCGAGTAGCAGCCTGTCGCCCGCCATCCAAACGGCTGGGCTACACCAGTTGCTTGCCAGCGATCACAAGCTGACCGCAATGTTGTATCCGGGTGGGCGTGCTGGGCTGATCAACTGGGGCTATGCGCTCAGCGGCGGAACGCAGTTTCAAGCGCAAGCCTATCAACTCGCACGATTCTTGGCGGATGCGCCGGAGACCGTTCAACAAGGCGAGTCGTTTTCGGCTCGTCGCACAATAGGCGATGCCGCGATTGCCAGGCTGCCCGCTGAAGTCCAGACACTGGCACATCGCGCACTCGATAAAGCGATCCCGACTGCCGATTTGCGCTACGCTGGATACCTAAGCGCGGCGCTCAAACAGGTCGCGGCGGGCATGGATGTGCCATCTGCGATTCGGGCCGCGCAATCGGCGGCGAACAACGCGCTGCAACTGGGAATGGCACGCCGCAGCGGCATCGCGCTCAGTGTGGCGACGCCTGTACCACAGCCGACGGTCAGCCCCACCAAGATCGTGCTGAAATTTGGCGTAACCAGCGGACTGATCACTGGGACGCGCGGCACAGTCACCAAGCAGGAACTCCCCAATTTAGCCACTTGGGAGGCCATCGCCACCGAATTTGCGCGATCCGATCCAGAAGTAGGGCAGGTCGTGATCGATGTGGGAACAAACCCGATCGGGGCGGGTGATGATTGTTTTTACGGCGCTTTTCGCAACTTTTCGCCCGCCAGCCTCAAAGTTCTGATGAGCCTCGATCCGCTGCTGGAAGTCGATCGAACGTTCGATCCATCCGACTTTTTGAGCAGCGTCCTGGCACAAGTCAAAGTCGATAACAAGACCTGGATGTATCCGCTCAATATTCAACCCGCCATTCTGATCTATGAGCCGGCGGCCTTTACTGCTGCAAACGTTCCACCCCCCACGAATGGTTGGACGCTCGATCAGTTCGTCGATGCGTTGAAGCGGTTGCACGGCACGTCCGCCACACCCGCCTATGCGATCGGTGCGAGCGATCTGCCGCTGCTGATGCTCATCGCGGCTTATGGTGGCTTGCCGATCGATTTTCGCACCAACCCGGAAACGATTCACTTCACCGATCAGGCGGCAGTGGATGCGATCCGGCAAGTGCTCGATCTGGTGAAAACGGGCGCGATCCAGTATTTCGGGCAAAACGATCCGGCCTTGCAGACTGTCGTGCAGAGCAATGCGCCGATCCAGGGCGATGTTTTGACGGCTGGCAGCTTTCGATTTTTTGCGCCGAACGCCAATACCAGTCACTATCGCGTGACGACTTTTCCGAGTGGGACGGGCTACACGGCGTTGTCATACATCATCGGATCGGTGCTGCTCAACGCAACGACGGCCCATGATGCCGCCTGTTATCGCTGGATCAAAACACTGGAAAAGCACCCTGAGCTATTCAATGCGATGCCCGCGACGCATTCGCAGATTCACAGTCAAACGCTGGCCGCGTTACAAGGCGACGACCTCATCGCGCTCTATGAGCGAGTCGAAAAGCAGCTTGACGACCCAAAGCTGGTGCCGTTCCCCTCCGAAATCAGCGGTCAAACCTTCTCGCAATATGTGGTGGCGCACTGGCTCTATGCGGCATTCGACAAATACGTTTTGAAAGGCGGCGACCTGCTCGCGGCGCTGACCGATGCCGAAAGCTGGGCGAAGGGTTTTGAGGATTGTGTGGCAAGTATTCCACCCTTCCAGCCCGACGGCGGCCAAAACACGTACATGGGAAGCGTTCGAGACTGTGCTTTGAAATTCGATCCGACGGCGGCGAAACTATTCCCAACACGATAGAATCGTGCAGCCTGCTTGAAACAAATTTGATACAGCCTCGGTATTGAATTTGACGTAATAATCGCGCACAATGGCGGTGCGTTGATTGCAGGCCGCACGTCTTCGGAGGAAATGTAGCATGGTGCTGTTTTTGATGGCTGGCTGCGGACTTGTCGCGCTGCTCAGCGGGCGCTTCAATTTGCTCACCCGCCGCATTCGGGGCGTCCGCGCGCGGTTGGTTGGCATCTGTTTGCTGCTGCCGTTTCCGCTGGCGTTGGTCGTCGTTGTCGTCATGGGGGTTTCGGCGGGACTGAATGGGAATTTTGGCGATGACACAACCCCGTTAGCCGTTTCACGCGCGACCATCAGCAGTGTTAATACCATCTGTACCCTGCTGTGTTTGCTCGCGGCGGCGATTCTGACCTTCGTGTTTCCGCCAAATGGAGACGCCCCCATTGTGCGCCCCATACTCACATCGCCCACAATGATAGACGCAATGACATTCCCAGCTAAGCCAGAGACCGACACCGAAGCGATCGCGCGTTTAACTGGGGCGATCCTCCTCAAGCCGCAAGACGAAAATGCGTATCTGGCGCGCGGGCGGCTGTTTCATGCACGTGGCGATTATGTCGACGCAGCAGCCGATTTTCGGCAGGCGTTAGCGCTCGATCCCTTGATAGCCGACGCCACGACGCTCGAAATATACATCGCACGCTATGGGTCGCCATCCACCGCTGATAACAACGCGCGCGATATTCTTGGTGAGGCGGTTTGATCCGGTTGGCTTAGTGGTTACTGCTGATTCGTCACTAATCAGAAAGTGATTTGTGATGTCCACCCAACTCCGTACCGACCAAACCATCTTGTGCATCGACGGCAGCATCACCGATTATGCCCGCCGCATATTTTGCTGACTTTTTGCCCCCAATTCCGAATTGACGCGGCGCGGTGTCAGCTCAGCGCTTTGACGCTGGGCATCGTCGATACGGCCATTTTTGTGGTCGTCAGCAAATAACCCCGCCCATGCCGCGAAATTAACAACGTCGGATGGTCGGGATCTTCTTCGATTTTATCCCGCAAATTGTGAATGTGATTCCGCACCAACGCCAGATCGCCGCTGCCCGGTGGATAATGCCAGACAAGCTGCAAGAGCGCCGCCGCACTGAGCGGCTTCCCGCTGTGGTGGTACAGCATCGTCAGCAGATCGTATTCGGTGCTGGTCAACACGGCACGCCGTCCTGCAACCAATACGGAGCGGCTGCTCGGTTCGAGTGTGAGCGCCGCGTGCTGATGCGTTGCCGCACGCCGCAGCAATGCACGCACACGCGCCGCCAGTTCGCGTTCAGCGAAAGGCGTGCGCAGATGATCATCACCGCCTGCGTTCAAAATTGCCGCCACCGCGTGAACATCCTCCACCTTTGTCAAAAATAACATCGGCAGTCGCGCCATCAACGGATTAGCGCGCATCTGTTTGCACAACAACAGCCCATCAAGGTGCGTGGCCTCGATGATCATCAGATCAGGGATGTGCTGATCGAGCCGCGACCCAATGATTTCCAACGTGGGTATCGTGTCGAGCTGATAGTCTTCGTCGCGCAACGCCTTACCAATCAGCGCTCCAGTACAGTCAGTGCCGACGATCAAGATATGTATCATGCCGAGGTCTTTGTTATCTGCGATTAATTAAGATTAGTATAAAGGAAGAGTCGCGCTTTCCCCGTGAAACTTTTGTGAAAAATGTGGAGGGCTGCTGGATGCCTCAAAGCGCGGTCGGTGGATCGGTTAGGCCGGGATCGTCGGCGGGCGGCAAGGCGGGCAGCGGCAGCAGTCCCTCGACCATCCCCAATAGCGCGCCGAGCGGCCTACCCAGCACACGATCGGCGGCCAAACGGCCACTGAGCGCGGCGGTTGGCACGCTGCCCGGCCAGATTGCGTAATGACCCGCCGTCAGCAGCCCCGTGATGGGCGTCCGAATCGAGATGATCCGGTTGCGCAGCGGCGACGCGTGCGGATCAAATGTCCAACCCGCCGTTGCGCCGCCCGATGTATGCGTGAAGCGCGTCGCACTCAGGGCGCTGCCCACATCGGCATATACCACATGCTCGGCGACTCCTGGCAGCAAATGATCGAGCGTGCTCAGCACCTGTTGGATCACTTGCGCCTTGAGGGCACGGTATGCGCTTTTATCGCCCGCACCACTGGTTTGCCAGCGATTGTACCAACTGGCGGGCACCATCGTTTGCACGACCAGGCTGCTGTGCCCGGGCGGCGCAAGGTGCTCGTTTTGGGCGTCGATGCCCGGCGCGCTGATCTCCAACCACGCGCGCTCATGCAGATCAGCACCGTGTGTCTCATGCGGATCGTGAACATCGTAATGCGCGAAGTAAAAAGTGTGATGCGTCTGTAAACAATCGCGGATCACTCGTGGTGGAATGCGCAAGCCCAGATAAACCGAAGTCAACGCCTCCGATAACGATCCGGCTACGATCCGCTCGCGCATCGGTTCGAGACTGCGATGGCGCGGTAATAAATAGTGGTAGAGCAGCTTCATATCGCCCGTGTGGATGACATGTGCCGCTGCGATTCGATCGCCTTTCGCCGTCTCGACGCCGATCACGTGCAGATGCCGATCGCGCCGGTCGCTCGCGGTGAGTACGTGCGTTACCGCCCGTTTGTAGAATATTTGTCCGCCTAATTCAGTAATGCGATCCGCCAGCGCATGGTTGAGCGCTTCCAGGCCACCCACCGGATACCAATAATCGTGCCACCAAGAGTGCATGAAGCCCAGCCAGATGAAGGTGCTCATGTTGCGGTAGCCCATCCGCCGCATGAAGTCGAGCGCGGCACTGCCCGCCTCGTAATAATCGGCGGCCCGCGTCGATCCACGCACATGGAGCAATCGCCACAAGCGCGGCGCATTCATGCCCAGCGAAACTGCCAGCCGAGTCACGGCCACGATCGCGCCGATACCCTGATGCAGCAGCGGATTATGATCTTCACGCAGCAGCGGCAGCAGCGCATCGAGTTCGTGATTAAGGGTTTCAAAAAAGGCATGGGTCGCAGATGCTTCCGATGGAAAGGCACGCGCGAACGCTTCCGGCAGATCGGCGGGTGTGCGAATCTGCGCATCGACATTGGGGGTTTTGAGTCGATACCATGCCCGCAAAAACGTCAGATCGTCGTAGACACCCAGGTTTTTGAGCAGCGGAAACAGCAAATTACCGCTCTCGAACGATTGATCGCCGACATCGAAATAGAAACCCTTACGCCAGATGCCCGCCATCAAGCCGCCCGGTTGGTGATTAGCTTCGAGTACACACACCCGCAGGCCGCCCTGCGCCAACGTCGCCGCTGCGATCAATCCGGCGATGCCAGCGCCAATTACGATGGCGTCATATTGAGGATCGGGCGTGGTGGGCGGCATCGTGGATGTCCATTCTGTTTCGGGGTAAGGGTTTCGGTTGACCTAGACCTTAGCACAGCCCGCAGAGACGGTCAAGCATTCAAGCGAGTGGAAGGAAAAAACGGGCGACTTGATGGGGCCGCCCGTTGTATTGGATTAACCGTCGAAACTGCCCGGATCAGTGGGTATCGGTGTCGGCACGTTCGGCGTATTTGTGCCGTCCTCTGGGATAAGGATCGGCGGCGCTTGCCCGATCGGTGCATTCGCACTCGATAGCCAATGGCCGGCGATTGGCACGTCGTTCGGAATGCCAAAGATGAACAGCGCATCCGCGTAACCTGTCGTCAGCGTGTTCCGCAGCGCCATGAGGCCACTCGTTGGTCGGAAAATTCCGATTCCCGCGTGTCCCTGTCCGACCCAATCGCCCGCGACGGGTTTGTCGCCAAACACGCCGAAAACGAGGTCATAATCGCTGTAAACGGCGCTGTTTTGCACTTTGTTGCTCAGGTAGAAGTGCGTTTTTGAGGGACGATACACACCGGGGCTTTCAATACCATCACCGTTCCAATCGCCCGCCAATCCCACGTCACCAGGGATACCCAGGATCATCGTCGTGTCGGCGTAGCCAGTGCTCAGGCTATTTTTGAGATAGATCAGCCCATTGGTAGGACGGAACACACCGACGCCGCTGTGTCCGCTGTGCGTCCAATCGCCCGCCATCGGCAAGTCGCCGGCTCCACCCAGGCGGAAACTGAAATCTGGCGTCGATTTGCCACTGTTGTCATTCCAGAGCATGAACATCCCCGCGCGGAACAACCCGACCGTATCGGATTGACCGCCATTCCAGTGTCCGGCGACGGGCAGATCGGTCGATTGGGCGGTGGCGATCGAGATCGTTGTATCCGCGCCGCCCGTCGTATTGCTGTTGCGCAAATAGAAAGTGTGCGTGGACGGTCGATACATGCCGATGGTTTTGGTCAGGTGGGCTGGCCGTGCCGACGATTCGTATGCACCGGCATCGCACCCCTGATGTCGCGCGATTCCGCGTTGATCCACGGCTGGGCAGTTGAGCAGTGCGATCCCAATCGTGGCACTACCAGCGGGCAAGGCCATTGTGAACGTTGATCCGCCGTTATTCGCCAGTGCGCCAAGATGTGGATCGACCGTCGTCATGCCGAACGCACAGCCTTTGTCGGTACGGTCTTTGAGGTTAGGTCCGGGAAATTGAATGCTGCCACCAATATTGGTCAGTATGTCCGAACAGTTGTTCTTGATATTCCAGGTTTCGCCGCCATTGTGCGCCACGTTATTCACGATCAGACTGTTGGTGACGGTGATATTAGTGCTGCCAAAAACGCCACCGCCGAATTGTCCCGCGTAGTTATTGGCGAGGGTGATATTTGTCAGGTGAAACGTGCCGCTGCCTTTGAACATGCCGCCGCCCAAACCGCTTTTGCCATCGGCGCTGACGGCTTTGTTGCTGGAGATCGTCACATTCGTCATGGTCACGACGCCGTTGGTGTCATCCCAGAAGCCGCCGCCCGAATCGGTGGCGGTGTTGCCGGAAAGTGTGCTGTTGGTCAACGTAAACGGTCCGTCGCCATTCGGCGCGCGCACGTTGGTGATCGCACCGCCATTGCTTTTACGTCCCGAAGCCGAAGCGCTGTTAGCCCAAAAAGTCGAACTGTTCACGATGATCGAATGTGTGGCGTCCGGCGCAGTCGCCAGCGCGCCGCCCTGCAACGCCGCCACATTCGCCCAAAAGGTGCTGTTGGCGATGCTCAACGTGCCCGTATCGCTCCAGATCGCGCCGCCGCTGCCACCTTTTGGACTTGTGAGCGTGGCTGTATTACCGTTGAAGGTGCTGCTGGTGACGGTCAGCGTGCTGTTCAGGCTGTAGATCGCGCCACCGTTTGCGCCGCTGTTGCTCGTAAAGGCGCTGTTGCTGACGGTGCCTGTCGCCTCGGAACCGAGAAAGATCGCGCCGCCTCCGCCATCGAATTGTTTTTGTGAAGATGTGGTGCGGTTGTTGGTGAAGATGCACTTGGTGACCACCAAGATGCTGCGATAATGGCTGTGAATGGCCGCCCCTTCTTGATTGGAGACGGCATTGGCGAACGTGAGGTTGCTCACTGTGAACTTGACGCCCTGAAAATTGTTTACATAGAAGAGGGCGCTTGTGTTGCCGCCACTCAGGGTGATGAGGCCACCACCATCGATAGACGTGTTCACGCCGATCGTCTTCATACTCGTTAAGGTGATCACGACGGGCAGTGCACCGCAGTTGAAACTGATCGAGCCACCGTTCTGCAAGGCATTGTTCAGTGCGCTTTCAGTACAGCTTGCACTGATGCCGTTGCCGACGACACCCGCTGCCTGAACAGGTGCGGGCGCGAGAAGCCCAAACGAGAATACCAGACCCACGACTAAAATCGCTCGCCAGTGAGATTGCATCAATGTCTTTGTCCTTTCGCGATAACCCTGAGAAGTGTAAAGGAAAAATGCGCCCATCATCAGAAAATAGCCCCAAAGTACCAGCGATTTGTGCTTGGCGATCGATTCTTGGTCTGGGTGCAGATAATTGTTATAAAATTGAGATGCGTTGTCGCTCATTTACATTCTTTATGGTTTGCCCGTTTTACCTCAAGACTTCTCAATTGAACCTAAATCTAATCTTTGTGCATTATGGCCGTTTAGTCTGATACCATGCTGATATATCGTTGTGCGTGTAGGCATCATATATTATCTGATCAATCAGATCAAACCGCTCCAGCCCCAACCCACAATCCCCCTGTTTCAGTGCGGGGGCACGCCCATTTCGCCAGACGTACCTCCCGAAACGTCCGTCTGGTCCAGTGCTCGCCATCTTTGTAGTTCCAAAATAATCGTACATTTTAGTATCTCGTTCGGCGATCGTGGCGTTTCCAGCACAGGGGGATTGCAATGATTGAAATATCTAGTTTCCTATCAACCGATACAAATGCAGGCACAATCGGTACACATTCCCATCAAAACGAATCGCAACATCACTGTCTGATCGTGATTCCGACGTATAACGAAGTTCTCAATATTGAGCGCCTGATCAGTGAAATTCTGACGCTCAGCCCACAGTTCGATGTACTCGTCGTCGATGACAACTCGCCCGATGGGACGGGTGATCGGGTAGCCGCGTTGGCCACCAAGACCCCGCGTGTACAACTGCTGCGGCGTGCGGGCAAGCTCGGTTTGGGGACAGCCTATCTGGCCGGATTCAAGGAAGCACTGAAGCAGGGCTTTCCGTATATCTGTGAAATGGATGCGGATTTTTCGCATCAGCCGCGTTACTTGTTGAGTCTGTTGGCTGTGGCCGAGCATGAGGCCGATGTCGCCATTGGCTCCCGCAATATCCTGGGCGGCGGCGTCGAAAACTGGTCGCCCATGCGCCAGTTCATCAGCAAGGGCGGCAGCTTTTACGCGCGCACCATCCTCAACCTGGGCATTCAAGATTGCACGGGCGGATTCAAGTGCTTCCGTGCGCAGGTGCTGCAATCGATCGACTTTGCGATGATTCATTCGAATGGCTATGCCTTTCAAATTGAAATGAGCTATCGTGCCCAGGAAAAGGGTTTCCGCTTCAAGGAAATCCCGATCATCTTCCCGGATCGGGTGGCTGGGCGCTCGAAAATGTCGAAGACGATCGTTTTTGAGGCGGCGTGGCGCGTGCTTAATATGCGCTTGCAAACGGGCGCATATAAACCCGCCGCTCAGGCTTCGCTGAGTCTGCCGCACTAGATTTCGTGGGATGAAGCCCAAACAGCCGTTTCTAAGTGATGTATTGGTAGCTAAAGGTATGAACACGAGTCATGAACAAACTCTCGTTACAAACTAGCACGGTGCAGGCGTATCTCGTTTTCAGCCTGCCGATTGCGCTGTTGAACCTCATTGGCTTGATCGTCCTGCACGGCCAATTCGGACTATCGATCATTCCGGCGTCGATTGCGGCCAGCGAAGGCGCGGTCTTGACGGCGTATATGCTTCAACGGGTGGTGGCGACTGAGCGACCTTCTCGCCACTTCCAGACTTTGGCGATCACGCAGGTGATCGTCCTTCTGACGCCCATCGTGACGACAGCCTCGTTGTCCATCGTGCCCCCCGCTGGGCAGATTGCCTATCCATTGATCAATCTGGTCGCGCTTATGGTCGCATCGCTCGTCAGTTACGTCATTTTGCTATGGCAGAGTGAGACAGGTGTCCTTGTAGCAGGCGGATCGATTCAGCATTGGCAAGAAGCACCCGCCAAACACACGCCGCCACCCTCATCCTGGAAAGCCCGCCAGCAGGACATCAAACGCGCCATCATATTGGCAGCGTCGGTTGGCGCGCTGGTGTTTACGGTTGGAATCATTGCGACCACGCAAATGGGCGCGTGGGCGACCTTTGCCACCTGCTGCATTGCCCTGATCTTGTTTGTGCGTCCGACGATCAACCTACGCACCAGCTTCACCTATCTGTTGGCAACTGCCGTCGGTGTCAGCGCCGTCGATTATTTTTCGTGGCGGGTGGGCGTCATCAATTGGGGCAACTGGGTGATCGCGCTCCCGCTGGTGGCCGCCGAAATATTCGGAATTCTGCACACTCTGGGTTTTCAGTTCACGGTGTGGCCGCGCCCGGAAGCGCCCTTGAACACGGACGAAGACCCGACCCTCCGCCCGATTTTCGTGTTCATCCCGACCGTCAACGAAGGTGTGGCGATCCTGCGTGAAACGCTCGATGGAATTTTGGCGGCACGCGCCCGTTACCTCGAACACTATCCGCATGGGCAGGTCAACATCGTCATCTGCAACGATGGTCGCGTGGCGAAGTCGGCGGATTGGGAAGATGTGGAAACGCTGGCTGCAACGATGGGGGCCATCTGTGTAACGCGCACCGTCAAAGGCGGCGCGAAGGCTGGTAACATCGAAAACGCCCGCCAGCAAGTCGGCGGCATTGGCGATGCGCTGCTCGTCATTTTCGACGCCGATCAAGTTGCCCATCCCGACTTTCTAATGAAGACGATCCCGCCGTTTCGGGATAAAACGATTGGCTGGGTACAGACGGGCCAGTATTACACCAACTTGGAGAACCCAGTCGCGCGTTGGGCGCAGGATCAACAGGCGCTCTTTTACGAGATTCTGTGCCCCGGCAAATCAACGCAGAATGCAGCCTTCATCTGCGGCACTAATGTTGTTTTGCGCGCCGCCGCCCTCGATCAGATCGGTGGCTTGCCGCAAGATTCGATCACGGAAGACTTTGCCGCCTCGATCGAATTGCATAAAACATGGCGCAGCATCTATCTCACAGGCGTCCTCGCCACGGGGCTGGGACCCATGGAATTGAAGTCATATTTCAAGCAGCAGGGCCGTTGGGCGATGGGTACGTTGGGCATCTGCCGTACCCACTGGAAGCACATTTTCCTGCCAGAACGTCATGGACTGACCATCTCGCAGCGCATTCAATATGCGTTGGCCTGCACGCATTATGTGTGCGGCCTGCGTGATCTGATCTATCTGGTATCGCCAATCATATTCCTGGTCACGGGCATCCCCGCCGTGCGAGGTGCAACGCTCGTCGCGTTTCTGTGGCATTTCCTGCCCTATTTTATCGCATCGCAGGTCATGTTCTGGCACGCAGGCAGGGGAAAGACCGGCTTACGCGGCATCCTGCTCGGCTTTAGCTGCTTCCCCGTGCTCGTCAACAGCCTGATCACGGTGGTCAAAGGCAAGCGCGTCGGCTTTGCCATTACCGCCAAAAAACGCACCGCCGATCAACCCTGGTGGCGCGCTGTGCTGGCACACCTGCTGTTCTTGATCGCGTGCGGCGTCGGTCTGCTGTTGGTCTTGCGGCCACACTCCGAGGATGATCAGCTCAAAACGATGGTCAGTGCCTTTTGGGTACTCTACAACGGTGCTCTGCTGGCGGGCGCGCTATGGCTCGCGCTGGCCGATCGCTATTCTGAAAACTGGCTCAAACTGGCTTGGCCGCGCCCCGCAACAGCATTTGCAACGATGGGTCGCCTCAAACTGGCGATGCCCCTCTTCATCATTGTGATGTTTGCGGGTATGCTCATTTTGCCAGTCATGCTGCACAGCGCGAAGGCGACCACGGTCACCCATGCCGATTTGGTGCAAGAAGCACAAGCCCGCTATTTCGGCGTAAGCGTCCCTTACGATATGGTCGGGACGCGCGTGGCAACGCTCGAACAGCAGATGAACTTCCACTTTGCGCTCGTCGGACGCACGCAAGAGATCAGCGATACGTTCGATGAGGCATGGGCGACTCAGTTGGCCTCACACGGTCAGCGCCCCTGGATCACCTTGCTGTTTACAGTGCCCGGTGAGCCAGCCTACAATGCCAGTTTACCCGCCATCGCCAACGGCTTTCACGATGCCGCGCTCCACAAATGGGCGCATTCGATCAGCCAGTTTGCGAAGCCTCTCTACATCACAATTTTGCAGCACGTCGATCGCAACTGGGCGACTTCTTCGGCAGTGACGAACTTTGGCGTGCCGCAGGATGTGCCGCGTGCCTGGATGCATACCCGCCAGATCTTCCTCGAAGAAGGCGCAACCAACGTAACGTGGGTCTGGGCACCCGCTGATCCGGTACATGATGATGCGTACATGCCGCCGAAATCGAGCATCGATGCAATCTTGATCAGTATGATCAGCTACCCTGATACACAGTGGGTTGACCCACAAACGACGCTGGACGCGCTGACGAGTCATCACCCCGGCTTGCCGCTTATGGTCGAAGTGAGCGCGTCGGGCGAACCAGCGAAGAAGGCGGCTTGGCTCAATCGTGTCAGCGATGCCATGGCGCACAATCCTAATATCCACGCGCTGGTTTATCATGAAGGCGCACCAGGTGCGAACCCCACCGCTGCCGATCGTTTGGCTTGGTCGATGCTTTCCGACCCGCTGACCACAAAATGGTTGCAAGACCTGAATCGAACGCACGCCGTCGCCTTTGCACCCGCTGGCTCGATCAGCAGTACGCACGACAAGTCGGATTTCTAGGGTATCAACGCATGTCTACTCAATCATTGACGGAAACGTGGCCGCAATCACAGCCGCGCTCAATGACAACGCAGCTTAAACTTGCGGTCATTCTGCCATTGTGTGCGATTCTGATGTTGCAGGGCGTACTGGCCTTGAGTCTGCGAAACACGGTGTTTCAGGACGAGGCTTTATACTTGTATGCGGGCCGCCAATACTACACGCAGTTGATCGGCGGCCCGGTCGTGGCTGAACCATATGCGCGCTACTTTTCGGGCTTGCCATTCTTGTATCCGGTCATCGCGGGTGCGTTGGATACATATGGTGGCGCGGAACTAGCGCGGCTGTTCAGCCTCCTGTGTATGCTCATCACAACCACCTTGATCTACGACTTTACGCGGCGGTTTTTTGGTCAGATGAGCGCACTGCTGGCCGCAGGGTTGATCGCAGTGGGCGGCCCCGTGCTGTTCATCAGTCATTTTGCAACCTATGATGCGATGTGTATTTGTCTGCTTTTCATTGGGCTAACGATCGCCAGCCGCGCCGGCCTCAAATACGGCCTGCCCTGGGCGATCGTGCTGGGGACGGTGCTGTCGTTTGCCGTCATGACAAAATACGCGGCGCTGTTGTTTGTACCATCGGTTTATGCCGTGTTTGGCTGGCGGTTGCTACAGTTATACGGCTGGCGCAAAGGGCTGCTGCACGCCCTTGTACGCGGCAGCTTGGCGGGTGTAGTGATGATCGGCATTGCCATGCTGATCGCGTTCAGCAATGCGGATGTGGCGGAAGGGCTGCGTTTTACCACCACGGCGCGCGTCGCTATTTTCGTCCTACCGCGTTTGGAGATGCTGCAACGCGCCTTTTTGCTGATGGGACCAATAGCGATTCTGGCACTGGTCGGGTTGGTCGCCACGCGTCGCAAGAATTGGCTGCTCAACGCCATTTTGTTTGGCACGGTTTTTCTGGCTCCGGCTTACCATATTTACAAGATGGAAGTCGTGTCGATGAATAAGCACATGTCGTTCAGTATCTTGTTTGCCGCGCCACTCGCCGGTTATGCGCTCACACGGCTGGCAAAACTCGACGAATCGACTGAACCCCGGCTGCGCTGGTCGATCATCCTGGCCGTCGGCCTCGCTTTTTTCAGCCTCGGTTTCAGTCAGTCGCAAGGCTTCTACACGGAATGGCCGAACTCGTCGGATCTGACTACCATGTTAAAAACACAGGTACGTCCCGATGGTCATATCCTGGCCGAAGATTCCGAAGTTCCGCGCTACTATCTGCAAAATATCGTCGGCTTTTGGCAGTGGAACAACCTCTATACATTTTCCTATATAGACGCCAAAGGGACCGCTCTGAGCGGCGAAACGGCGTATAAGGCTGCAATCCATGCTGGCTACTGGGATGTGATCGTCTTCAACTATGGCGCAAGCTCAGCCATGGCCCACGCAATCGATGGCGAATTGCTCACACAGACGAACTATACGCTGGTCACCAAAATACCCTTCAATTCCTATTTCGGCGCGGGTGAATATTGGGTGTGGCACAAAAAGGGGTAATCTGAAGAAAAACGAATCGGTCACGTTTTGTCGGTTCACAAATTCCTTGCCCTCAACGCGAACTCGTAATCACGCTATAATGGTGCTCATCGTGAGCAAGGAACACGCGATGACGACGCCAGCCAGTACGATCGATAACGCCCCATCAACCAACCCTATTGCAGCCAAAGATGACCGTATTTTTCGGGAAACGCGCTGGCTGTGTGCGATCATTGTGCCGTTTCTGATCGCCGCTTTTTATATTCTGTATCTGCGCCCCGACGAAACCAAAGATTTGTTTGCGTGGCCGATCAAACCGCCCATGAGCGCGCGGATGTTAGCCGCTGCGTATATCGGGGGCGTATTCTTTTTTACACGCGCCGCTTTGGCACGCCGCTGGCACACTATCAAAATCGGTTTTTTGCCCGTCACGGCGTTTGCGTCGGCGATGGGCATTGCCACCCTTTTACACTGGGAAAAATTTACACACGATCACATTTCCTTCTACACATGGGTCGCCCTGTACCTCACCACACCGTTCCTGGTGGTGGGGACATGGCTGCGCAACCGCCGAACAGACCCCGGTACACCCGACGATACCCATGACCTGATCTTTTCAAAACCGATTCAATACGCTTTGGGCGCGCTGGGCATCCTCACTATCGTGATCGGTATTCTGTTGTTCCTGCAGCCCGACTTCATGATCAGTATTTGGGGTTGGACGCTCACGCCGCTTACCGCGCGCGTCGTCGGTGGCATGTTTGCGCTGCCAGGGCTGGTCGGCCTGGGGTTGGCCCTCGATCCACGTTGGAGTTCGGCGCGTATCACGCTGCAATCGCAGATCGTTTCGATCGCCTTCATTCTGTTGGCCGCCGCTTTATCGTGGAGCAACTTCGACCCGGCCAAACCCGCCACTTGGTTCTTTATCGGCGGCATGGTTTTTCTGCTGATAGCATTGCCTGCCTTGTACTTTTTCATGGAAACGCGGCTGCGTCGAGGACTTCGGACCTTATGACCGATTATTTCGCGTCTGTCCTCTATGCTTTGTCGTAGGCTTGACGCAGCCACCCGATCAATTCTGCATCAATTTGATCGGGAGCATCGATTCCGACGCGATGCGTCACCATCGCATTCCACGTTCCAGACTCCGCGAACCTTCCCTCGGATGGCGCACCGCTCAGTTTAATGCCGACATCGAATCGCTTCGCTGATACTTGCACGATCGCAAATTTCTTGTCTTTGCGCAAGATGCTGATATCAGTAGATCGAAAAAGTGCCCGCACCCCACAACCCCTCTCGCTCTTGGCGAAGGGCTTATCTCCCCTTTCCCACCGCTTGCGTGGGGGAAAGGGGCCGGGGGATAGAGGGGTTTTCCCGCGAAATTGTGATCTACTTAGGCCTGAAAAGTCATTGATCACCTCGTTTCACTTGGCAGAAGAACTATCCCTTTGAGAGCGTGTTTGGAAAGCCCTCACCCCCTACCCCCTCTCCCGCAGGTAGAGGGGGAAACCGCGCTCGAAAGCCCCTCGCCATGAGGGAAAGGGGTTGGGGTGAGGGCTATTATGGCGCAGACGATTCCTTACTCAGGCCGATCAGCGCCCGGAATCCTGCCTCATCTAGGATCGGCACGTTGAGTGATTTCGCCTTTTCGAGCTTGCTGCCCGGCGAGTCGCCCGCCAGCACATAACTCGTTTTGGCGCTCACGCTGCCGCTGACTTTGCCGCCATGCTGCGTGATCAGCGCGCTCGCCTCGTCACGGGTCATCGTGGGCAGCGTCCCGGTCAGCACGAACGTCTTATCGGCCAGGGCAGTCGAAGTGATCACGCGCGCCGCCGGATCGGATTCCAAGCGCACGCCCGCCGCCCGCAGCTTTTCGATCAGTTCTCGATTGCGCGCTTCGGCGAACCATGCGGCCACCGTTTCAGCGGTGCGCGGTCCAATCCCCGCGATCAAATCCAGTTCATCAATCGAGGCATTCAGCAGCGCATCGATCGAATGAAAGCGCGCCACCAGCAGTTCGGCGATGCCACCGCCCACGCCGCGAATCCCCAGCGCCGCCACCAACCGCTCCAACGGGCGATCCTTGGCGGCTTGGATGTTCGTTAGCAGGTTCTGAATTTTCTTTTCGGCGTAGCCTTCGAGTTTTTCCAGCGATTCCACCGTCAGCGTGAACAGATCGGCCTCGTCGTGGATCAGCCCCTGCGTTAACAATCCGCGCACACCCTGCTCGCCCAGGCCGTCAATATCCATCGCGCCGCGCGACACAAAATACTCGATATTGCGCGCGATCCGTTCCGGGCAAGCCGGGTTGCTGCAATAGTAAAACACTTCGCCTTCCGCGTGCTCGACCGGGAACCCACACACCGGGCAGCGTTCCGGCGGCACGATCGGAATTTCCGCCCCCGTGCGCGCAGCCACTAGCGGCCCGACCACGAACGGGATCACTTCGCCCGCCCGCTTGAGCAAAATCCGATCGCCGATCCGAATATCTTTGCGCGCGATGTCCTCGAAGTTGTGCAGCGTCGCCTGCCGGATCGTCGCGCCGCTCACGAACACGGGTTCGAGTTCCGCACCCGGCGTCAAGACTCCCGTGCGCCCGACCGTCACTGGGACATTGATCAGGCGCGTCGTCACTTCTTCCGGCGGAAACTTGTAGGCCACCGCCCCGCGCGGATTCTTTCCAATGACGCCCAGCGTATTGTATGTCGGCAGATCGTCGAGCTTGATCACGATCCCGTCGATCTCGAAATCGAGCGCGTGTCGCTGCGATTCGAACGCCAGCACCGACTCGATCAGCGGCTCCAGATCGTCGAAATGGCGCGCAAAATCACTGACCAAAAAGCCCAGATCGCGCAAATACGTGAGAGTCTCCCATTGTGTGCGTGGAACAGCCGCCGTGTTATCTGCCTCGATCACGCCGAACGCATACATGGTCAATGGCCGCGCCGCCGTGATCCGTGCATCAAGCTGTTTAAGCGCGCCCGACGCCGTATTGCGCGCATTGATATATTTCAGCGGCAGATCGGACTCGGCTTGTTCGGCCTGCATCTTTGTCTGAAACGCCTTGAAATCGGCCTTGTGGATCACCACTTCGCCGCGCACGATCATGTGATGCGGAGGTTTTGGCCCATCGGGATTGACTGGAATCCGCAGCGGCACACTCCGAATCGTGCGCACGTTGGCCGTCACATCGTCGCCGATCGCGCCATCGCCGCGCGTCGCCCCCTGTGTCAGCACGCCATCCGTATACGTCAGCACGACCGTCAGGCCATCGAATTTGGGTTCGGTCGTATACGCCAAATTTGCACTGCTATCCAGCAGCCGATCGATGCGTCCTTTCCAGGTGCGAATATCCTCCGCCGTATACGCCTTCGACAGGCTGAGCATCGGCGTCGGGTGCGTGATCTTCGGTAAGCGCGCATCGAGGTCGCTGCCCACGCGCTGAGTCGGCGAGTCGGGCGTGATCAATTCCGGGTGCGCCTTTTCGATCGCATCGAGTTCATCGAACAGCGCATCGTATTCGGCATCTGAGACGATCGGCTGGCTCAGTACCGAGTACAAATAGTTGTGATGGCGCAGTTGTTCCCGCAGATCGATGGCGCGCGCGGCCAGTTCCGCGACGGTGGCGGGCGCATCATGCGGGATATTCGGCAGATCAGGTGTTTCAGTCATGAAAGGGTTCCGTTATGGTGTCGGGGCTAACACGGTCAAAAAGCGGCGCGATGCCCAACCGTCATTGCCCGGATTCGTCGGGTCTTGGATATGCCACCATTCCTCACTGTCGGCGCTTTGCGGCCCTTCCTTCAGCAGGAACTTATCGCCGTCATGCCCCAAAAACTTGGCCGTATAGCTCTTTCCAGGTCCGCTGCGAATGTTCAGACCGTCCACGCCGACGCCAATAATCTGCACCATCGAACCGACCGCGAAATTCCCCGGCGGCAGCGTCGCACTCGGCGCGATCGTCGGCAGCGGCGCGGTGGGCGTGAGCGTTGCGGCCAGCGGGATCGGCGTCTGGCTGGCGGGTGGTCCCACCGTATAGGTCGCCGTGATCACCACGATGATCGGCGTCGCGCCACCCGGTGCAGCTTGCCCACCGAGCGTGTTCACGACCAGCAGCGCCCCGAAAGCCAATCCTCCGACCAGCGCCAACATCACGACCAGCGACCACCACGGCAGATACAGGCCGCTGTCACGTCGTCCCCGCGCCGCACCGCGCCGCCCGGGTTTGGCGCGCGGCGGTGTATACGCTGGCTCTGGCGGGTAATACGAAGCGGGCGGAATCGGCGTCGCACGATCGGCGGGTCGGTTCGGCGGACGATAGGCGCGCGGCGGCGTCCGGGACGAGGCCGATGTATCCTCATCCGGCGGGATCGGCGCACGACGGCGCGTTCCGGTCACGGGCGTGACGGGCCGCGTCATCGCATTCAGATCGGTATCGTCGTCGTCCTGAATCGGCATCTCAGGCTGATCGGTCATAAAGCTCTCCTTCACGATACAGAATTAGCGCACTGTATCGCATGATGTCCAGTCTAATGAAGCCCCAGAAATCGTATCGGGGTCAAACGCGAATCGGCGTATCATATTTCCTTCCGCGTCGAAAACGTTGACTGTATCTGGATAGTTGAAGATTTGAAAGCCAGAGTTTTTGCTTACAAATAGTGATCCATCAGGAGACCAAATAGCGTCCAACCAAGTATCTACGGGGATTTCAGGAAATTCGTGCGTAATTCGCCCATCTAATGATAGCAAATGTGCCGCTGTGCTCTTCTCCACCTTGCTAGTATAGTCAAACGCAACCAAGATAACGGCTCCACTATCAGGCGACGGGTCAAAACTCAAATTAAACAGTTCTGTCGAATATAGGCGTCTATAAGTTTGTGTATCGACTTGGAAAGCCATTACGCTCATTCGTTCAGGTTCGAGTACATCCCTGTCACTTCGGAAATACAAAAGCCTTTTACTGTCAGGCATCCAAGTCATCTGAGCCCTACTATAATAAATCAGGCCATTGTACGATTCGACAACATGATCGAGGTTTTGGATAGTAGTACCATCTACTCCAAAGAGACTAATTTGCCCTTCCGAACCTGCATCAGCGAACGCTAATGCAATATATAGGCCATCCGGAGACCATAGAAGTGTTTGTCTAACGGTATCGTTAGCCGGCAAATTGAACATATGGACTTCGACAGTTCCAGGTTCAAGAATGACAAGTTTTTTGTTTATTCCGGCGAATACAGCATTAAAATCGCTGAAATTAGCCAATATAAATGCTACTCGATGACCTTGTGGTGACCAATGGGCGCAATAGGAAATTGATATGCTTCCGGAGCCACAGTCGCTGTTCAATAGGTTTTTTGCAATATCTCCAAGCCTAATTGCTTTCAAATCGGGAATAGAATAAAATGTGTAAATATTGTGAGTAAAATCACTTGTTTGATCTGACACTGCTATATAGGTGCTATCCGCAGACCATTGATCGAATTGGACTATTTCGTCTGGTTGAGACACTAAAACCTGTTGTTGTACCTGCCTGCCCGTCTGATCAGCGACCGCCATGTAAATGTGACCGTCATGTGCTTGCCAATAGTAGGCTATCCACTGACCGTTTGGCGACCATGATACGTGCGAAATGGGAGGTTCGATCCCAATGTCCGCGAGGAGTGGCTGATGAAAATCGATATGCAATTGATTGCCCACCAAACGCGCGATTCGTGTTTTATCTGGTGATGCTTCAGAGGCGTCAGCGACCGTTGATTTATAAGACGTTTGATTAGGAGACCGAGTTTGTACTTCAAATTCTGCGCCAGTACGAACATTTAATAAACGAGTTTGAAAGCCATCACTGACTCGCAGACAATCAACACCCGTGAGAGTCGCGCGTGCGACCAACATCGCCCCGCCGATCAGCACCACCAGCACGATCACCAATAGCGCCGTGAAGCGCAAAATAAACGGCAATCGTCGGTTGGTGGCGCGCTCAGTGGACATCGTATCCTCACTAACGTTTCCTCCTATTTTACCACGTCCGCGCGATCGGCACGTCCGCGTATGGCAGCCGCCAACCAATCGTCGTTCGCCTGCTCAAATGTAATATATTATAACTATACTTACTGATTCTATTGCTCCCGCATTGCTTAGCAATAGCCGCTTTCGTTTCGCGGTTGACATGCTGCGTTTGGGGTGTTATCATGCAGCACGTTTCGCCGATTTCGACAATTGAACAACTCATCACGAGCGACTGAGGGACCGGCCCTGTGAAGTCGCGGCAACCCCCGAAGCGTCGGGAAGGTGCTAAGTCCGGCAGATCAACTGGAAGATGAGCGCCTTGTTTTGAACACCCGCCCCGCCGGGTTTTCTATACACCAACAGACGCCCCTGCCAGACATCGAAGTTGGTCGGGGCTTTTTGTTATCCCATTTCAAGCAGCGATCGAGGATCGCAAGGAGATCAGTTCGTGTCCAACAGCAACAGCACTTTTATGACCTCACCTCAGTTCTTCTACACCTCCGAGTCCGTCACCGAAGGCCATCCGGACAAAATGTGCGATCAGATCAGCGACGCCGTGCTCGATGATCTGCTCTCTAAAGACCCCATGTCGCGTGTTGCCTGCGAAACGGCCACCACAACCGGCCTAATCGTCGTCATCGGCGAGATCACCACCAAAGCCTATACGGACATCGCAACGCTCGCCCGCGATACCGTGCGCGAAATCGGCTATACGCACAGCGAATATGGCTTCGATGCGGATACCTGCGCCGTGATCGTGTCGGTCAAAGAACAGTCGAGCGATATTGCGCAGGGCGTAAACAAAGCCCTCGAAATGCGCGAACTGTCCGACGACGAGATCGACAGCATCGGCGCGGGCGATCAAGGCATGATGATCGGCTTCGCCTGCAACGAGACCGAAGAACTGATGCCCGCCACGATCTCGCTGGCGCACAAGCTGACTCGCAAGCTGGCCGAGGTCCGCAAGGATGCGTCGCTGCCCTGGCTGCGTCCCGATGGCAAGAGTCAGGTCACGGTCGAATACGAGCACGGCAAGCCTAAGCGCGTCGATACCGTCCTGATCTCCACACAGCACGCGCCCGATGTGTCGCAGGAGCAGATTCGCCAGGGCGTGATCGACTGCGTGATCAACGCGGTGATTCCGGCGGATATGCGCGACAATAAGACCAAGATTTACGTGAATCCGACCGGGCGTTTCGTGACGGGTGGCCCGCTCGGCGACGCCGGTTTGACCGGGCGCAAGATCATCGTCGATACTTACGGCGGCATCGCGCGACATGGCGGCGGCGCGTTCAGTGGCAAAGATGGCACGAAAGTCGATCGCTCGGCGGCGTACATGGCGCGCTACGTCGCCAAAAACGTCGTTGCGGCGGGTTTGGCCGAACGCTTCGAGCTGCAAGTTTCCTACGCGATCGGCGTGGCACGTCCGCTGTCGCTGGCCGTCGAAACGTTTGGCACGGGTAAAGTCGAAGATGCCGTGATCGAGCGCCTGATCGCCAAGTATTTCGACATGCGTCCGGCGGCCATCATCCGCGATCTCGATCTGCGCAAGCCGATCTTCAAGCAGGTCGCCAAATACGGCCACTTCGGACGAATCGATCTGAACGTCCCCTGGGAGCGTACCGACAAAGCCGATCTACTGCGCCACGAGGCTGGTCTCGCCTGATTGCGGGATCGTGCTGATCTCCCCTCTCCGGGAAAACGGAGAGGAGTTGGGGGTGAGTCATCATGAACGATGAACAACACATGCGACATCATGAAAATCACGCGGCGTGGCCTCTGTCTCCCCCTCTCCGTCATCACGGAGAGGGGGTCGGGGGGGGTGGTCAATGACCCCATTTTCATGAGAGGTCTCTTTATCGATCCAACTCCCCGATTTTCAAACCCGTCGGCAGCGGCGCGGGACGCTCACAGGTGCTGCCCAGGTCGATATGCCGACCCGCTGCCGATGACTCGCCGAGCGACTGCATGATGTCCACCACATGGAAGGCCATCTCACCATTCGCTCGGTGCGCACGACCCGACTCCAGCGCAACGGCCATATCGGCGACCGCGATTCCACGATAGTTCTCGGCATAACTGTGCGTGAGTGGCATCTCTTGCCAGCTTTTGCCCGGCTTTAGCAGCCGCACCGGCCCTCCAAATGTGTTCGGATCAGGGACGCTCAGTGTGCCTTCCGACCCGTAGATTTCGAGGCGCGGCGCATAATCGAGCCACGTATCGAAGCTGGTGATAAGCGTCGCCACCGCGCCATTCTCAAAATCGATCACGCCCGCGATATGCGTGGGTGTCTCGACCTCGATCTTTTCGCCGAAGCGCGCCGCGTTGGTGATGGTCCGCTGCGCCATCGAGATGCGTACCGAGGCGGTCGTGCGCTGCGCCGCACCCAGCAAACTGATCAGGGCGGTCAGATAGTATGGCCCCATATCGAAAAGGGGGCCGCCGCCGACTTTGTAGAAAAAGTCCGGGTTCGGATGCCAGCCCTCCGGCCCGTGACTCATCATGGTTGCCATCGCCGCCAATGGGACGCCGATCGCACCATCATCGATCAACTTGCGGCAAGTCTGGATACCTGCGCCCATGAACGTATCTGGCGCGCTGCCAACCCGCACGCCGCGTGCTTTCGCCGCTGTGATAATCTTTTCGGCATCGTCGCGGGTGGTGGCGAGCGGTTTTTCGCTGTGAACATGCTTGCCAGCGGCGATTGCGGCCAAGCTCACGTCGGCGTGGACATTGGGCACGGTCAGATTGATGTCGATCTGAATGTCAGGATCGGCCAGCAGTTGCTCGACCGTGCAAGCCTTCGGAATCTTGTGCTCTTTGGCGAGCGCTTGCGCACGACTCAGGTCGATGTCAGCGCAAGCAGCCAGTTCCAGGATCGGGAAGGCGCGGCAGCCCTTGACATAGGTTTGGCTGATATTGCCGCAGCCAATGATCCCAACTTTGACGCGGCTTTCCGGTGGGTGATTGTTATTATTGGCGGCCATGTCCGAATCCTTCGCGCACAAGATATTGATAACTTTTCTCAACGGCGGTCAGCATATCGGTAGCACAGCGATCCAGTTCGACGATTAGCCATTCTGCCGCCGTGCTCGCACCAATCACTTCACGGAAGTTCATTTTGCCGTCGCCAACGGCCACCATGGGATCATCGTGGGTACACGGGCCATCTTTGATGTGCAGCAGCGGCGCGCGCGTGCCCAATTTGTGGATGGCATCGACCACGCTCTCGCCAGTCGTTTGTATCCAATATGTGTCAAGCTCGAACACGACGCTCGGATCGAGATAATCGACCATATATTCGTAGGCCAGCCGATTGGCGACACGCCCGAACTCCTGCCCATGATTGTGATAGGCGACCGTCAAGCCATGCGCGCGCGCGATCGCATTGCCTTCGTTGATCATCGCGCAAGCGGCTTTGATCGTATCGGGCGTTTTGAATTCTTCGGGCGGCAGCCAAGCCAGCACCAGATATTTTGTGCCGAGTGCGGCTAGTGTATCCAGCACTTCGTTCTTTTTGTCGCCGAGCGGCAGCGGTGAGTGTGCCGCTGCGACTGTCAGCCCCAGCGATTGAAATAAGGCCGCACCGTCTTTTGGTGATTTGCCGAAGACACCCGCCGTCTCGACGCCCGCATAACCCATCGCGGCGATTTTGCGGATGACACCCTCGAAATCATGGGCGAGCGCATCGCGCACACTGTATAGTTGAACTGCAATTGGAAGCGACATGTTGTTAAATGTTTCTCCTGAGCAAGAATTTGCGAATCGAATACGTATTCGCACGCGAGAGTTTACCGCGTCCAGCAGAAACTGGAATAGCCTTCAGCCGAGGCGATAGGCGTCTTTCGCCAGACCATAGGCACACGCGGCAGCCATCGCCTCCGCATCGGACACATCGACGATTCCGCGCACCACCAGCCCCGCCAGCCAATCCGCTGCCGCCCGCCGCCACAGATCATGGCGCGCCGGAATCGAGGCGAAAGCGCGCGTATCATCGTTGAAGCCAACCGTGTTATACACGCCCGCCGTTTCCATAACCGCATCGAAATAGCGACGCATCCCGTTCAGGCTGTCGAAAAACCACCAGGGCGGGCCCAGGCGCAGGGCGGGGTAGTGTCCTGCCAGCGGCGCGAGTTCGCGGCCATAGGTGGTTTCGTCGAGTGTAAAGACGATCAGGCGCAGGCGTGGATCGTCCCCGAAGCGGTCGAGCAGCGGCTTGAGTCCGCGCGTAAAATCGACGCCGATCGGAATATCCGCGCCCTTGTTCTGCCCGAAACGCTGGAACGTCGCTGGATCGTGATCGCGTAACGATCCGGGGTGAAGCTGCATCACCAAGCCGTCTTCGGTACTCATACGCGCCATTTCGCCGAGCATATGCGCCGTGAAGCGCGCCGCATCTTCCCCCGAACTTTGCCCGTGCAGCGCCCGATCGAACAGCGTCTCGACTTCAACCAATCTCAACGACTCGGTATTGGGCAGCAGCGCGGCGTGATCGGTGGCCGTCGCGCCCATCGCCTTGAAAAACGCGCGCCGATTTTCGAGCGCCGCAATATACGTCCGATAGCTCGTGACGCTGATTCCGCTCGCCGCGCTCAACAGATCGATCTGCGTGAGCCAGTTCGGCGCATCAACCGCGATCACAGCATCCGGTCGGAAAGTCGGTATGATGCGCCCGCCCCACCCCGACTCGCGGATCGCCCGGTGTGCATCCAGCGAATCAGTCGCGGCGTCGGTTGTGCTCAGCGACTCAATTTTGAATCGATCGAACAACGCGCGCGGGCGAAATTCGGGCGACGCCAGCTTTTCGGCGATCGCGTCGTAGATCGTTTCGGCATTGGCCGCGTTCAGCTTCGCATCGATCCCAAACACGCCGCGCAGTTCATCGGCGATCCACATGCCCGTCGGCGTCCCCGCGAACAGATAAAAATGCTCGGCGAACAGCTTCCAAATGAGCCGCTGATCGATCTCCGTCGCACCACCATCGGAGCGCGGCACACCCAACGTTTCGAGCGGAATCCCCTGCGAATGCAGCATCCTGAACACATAGTGATCGGGAATGATCAACAGTTCGGTGGGCGAGCCGAACCGCGCCTCCGGATCGGCCAACAACTGTGGATCGACGTGGCCGTGCGGACAGATCAATGGCAGATCGGCGATCGTGGCATACAGGTCGCGGGCGATTGTACGCTGCGCTGGATCGGGGCTGAAATAGCGATCGGCATAATCGGAAATCGGGAAAACCGCATTCATCACAAAATATTTCCTATTCGTTCCAATCTTTGGCACATTTCGAGGCGGACAAGGCAGGCCATCGTCCCAATCCCAGGTCTGTAGGGACGATGGCCTGCCTCGTCCGTTTGATTCAACCTCTGAGCCGATACAGCATCTCGCCCGCCTTCGGCACGAGCAGAATTCCCTCGTTTTCTCGCCCGCGCCAATCGTCGATCCAAATCGATTCGGGATCGACGTATCCCAAATTGTGCGCGGCGCACCGTTCGGCGCTGATCCCCGTCGCCAGCGTGACTTGAATACGCGGATGCTCACCCGTGACCGCATCATACGTCCCGATCCCGCGCAGATGCGTGCTGTGCGCCAACACGCCGCCCGGATAATCCTTGAAGCGATCCCACTGCTTCACGAAATAATCGCGGACGTGATAGCCGATCTCGGCCAGCGCTTTGCCGTGCGTGTAGCTGAACTCGGTGATGTGCGGCGCGTAGATGATCACCTCGCCGCCGTCCGCGATCACGGGTTCGAGCTTGTACATGCCTTTGGCCGCCGTCCAGATGTCGTCGTACATGGGCGGCATCACCGAGAGCACCCGCTGATAGGCGCGATCGGTATAGGTCACATGAATCTGGGCCGAGAGCGCGGACGCTTCCGCCCAGGCTACATCCGGCGTACCCGTGTACAAACCCGCCAATTCCTTGCTGCCCGCCGCCACCACCAGCGCGAAACACCGTTTGGGCGTCGGGATCAAACTCGCGGCGCGATCGATCAGGCGGCGCACGGGCGTGATCCCCGGCGTGCCAATGATCGCGTAACTGGTGATCAGCGCGCCCAGCCAGTGCGACAGATCGATCACCTCCGGCCCGCTGATGCCCGGAAAGAAGTATTTGTTGCCGCCCGAAAAGCCGACGACCTCGTGCGGAAACACCGGCCCGCACACGATCAGCAGGTCATAATCGAGGACAAGCCGATTCACGCGCACATCAACCGACTGACACAGCAGCCCGCCGCTGATCTCGCCGACTTCCTCCGCGCTAACCGTGCCGAGGTTGACGAATGTGTCGGGATTCTGCCAGTCGTGGTTGATCACCCCGACGCCCGGATAGCGGGTCGCGCGTTCGTCGGCGTTCATGCCGACCAGCTTTTCGATCTGCTCCGGCGACATCGGTTGATGGGTGCCGAGCGCGATCAGAAAATCGAGCGCCGCCGCCCGCCCGCAAAGATCATCACAGATCAGCCGGAACAGCAGCGGAATCGGTGCGGATCGCGTGCCATCGGGAATGATTATGAGCACACGCCGCCCACTCAAATCTTGCTCGGTCAACTCCGCATGGACGATCGCCGCGATCTCCACCTCGGTCAACGTGCGATCGGTAAAGCCTTGTCCTGCCATGTAATTTTCACCTTTCGTTTCAAAATTTTTCGATCGCACTTCGCGCACCCGCCTGCGGCGGTACGCCCCTCAGTGATCAGAGAGGAGAAGGGGACGAACACCCACCACCTCCACACCAACCAACCGAAAACCGATAGAGCTGAGTCGAGGGTCGGGGTCGAAGTCGTAGCGGAAGGCGGCGCGGGCGCCGCTCTGATTGTGGTTCCAAGAACCGCCCCGCACCACGGGTAGCGCATCCGAGCGAACGTTTGTGCTATCTTCCGTGCTGTATTCCGTCAGCGTCCACTCCAACACGTTCCCGCTCATATCCAACGCACTATAAGGTGACGCCCCATCCGGAAAAATCCCTACTGCGCTCGTTTGCCCGATTTGCGTTTCGCTCGTGTTTCCCTTCGCGGGATCAAATTTGCCCGGATAAGGGTATTCCCGCCCATCCGTGCCGCGTGCCGCTTTTTCCCACTCGATCTCCGTCGGCAGCCGCACTTCGTAGCCCAGTTTCGCGCTCAACCATGCGCAGAAAGCCATCACGTCGTACCACGAGACGCGCTCAGCGGGGCGGTTGGCAATCTTCCATTTTTGATCGCCGGGGCCAGCCTTTTGCTGCTTGAAAGCATCGGCGTGAAGTCCGTCCCACCAGTCTGGATTGCGATAGCCATTGGGATCGTCGATGAACGCTTGAAACTGCGCATAAGTGATCGGATATTTAGCGATGTAAAAGCCGGGCAATGGTGTATGTCCTGCATCCCCGTAAATCCACTGACCGTCGTCTGGCACTTCGCACCAATAGCCATCGGTAAAGTTGAAATCGGTCACGCCGGGTCGCGGATCGCCGATTTTGGCGAGATCATCACCCGCTGCGGCGCGCTCTTTCGGCGCGCGGTTCGGATCGAGCATGATTTTCAGCAGGCGATCCTGCTCCGGCGTGACACGCGGGGTGGCGGGGGCACTTGCGATGGTGATCCCTTTGAGTGCCAATTCGCTGCGCAGTTTTTCAAAGGCGACATCATAGGCGAGGCCGTGAAAATCAACCCATTGCAGGCGATTGAGTTGAAAATGAATTTTGGTTGGAAGCAACAAAATAGGGATGATCGGCTTTTTGTTATCGAGGAAATACTGCCATTCGTCCTCGACATTGTTCGAGGTGGCGGCAGATGGCGAGTGAAGCAGCAGCATGACATGCGAACTTTCTAGTCCTTCCTGAATGGCCGAACTCCATTTGATCCCAGCGTGAATATCACTGGTGTCGATCCAAATATCGACGCCGTGTTGTTTGAGGTCGGCGGCGAGGCGGCTGGCGAAGGCGGCGTCATTACGGCTGTAGCTGATAAAAAGTCGCTGGCTCATGGGCAGTTTTCGCAATCTCAGGTACAGTACGGCGAGTGTCAATCCAGTGTAGCCGATCGGGTCGAACGTTTGCAACCAAACCACTGATTACACCTCTTAAGATTCACCTCACCCCCCAGCCCCCTCTCCGTAATTACGGAGAGGGGGAGTCGATGCCCGAACGGGGTGAAGGTTCAACCTTTCCGGAAAACGCTGTAGATTCCTCATCACGTTACCCTGCGGCGTTTTGCATGGTATGGCTTCCCCCTCGCCGTAATACGGAGAGGGGAGTGAGGAGGTGAGGTGAATCCGGCACTCACACGCCGCTGAACGCTCTGAACCCGCCATCGACCGGGATCACAGTGCCCGTGATGAACGCCGCGCCGGGACTGCACAACCAGATCAGCGCGCCCAGCAGATCTTCCGCGTTCCCGAAACGACGCGCGGGCGTATGCCTGATGATCGACTCGCCGCGCGCCGTCAGACCGCCGGAAGCATCCAACAGCAGCGCGCGATTTTGCTCCGCGATGAAGAAACCGGGCGCGATCGCATTGACGCGCAGCCCTTCGCCGTACTTGATCGCCATCTCGACGGCCAGCCAGCGCGTAAAGTTCTCGACCGCTGCCTTCGCCGCACCGTAAGCCACCACGCGAGTCAGCGCCCGATCCGCCGCCATCGACGAGATGTTGACGATGCAGCCGGATTTTTGATCGGCCATCGTCGCGCCAAATACCTGGCTGGGCAGCAGCGTCCCCGTGAAGTTCAGCGCGAACACGCCCGACAACGCTTCCGACGGCGCGCTGAAAAACGATCCGTCCGGCATGATCGTGGCGGCTGGTGCGTTGCCGCCCGCCGCGTTGACCAGGATGTCGATCCGCCCCCACCGATCCAATACCGTCGCTCGCACCGCTTCAAGCTGATCACGGTTCAGGACATCGGCGGGCAGCGCGATCGCTTCGCCGCCCGCCGCCTCGATCGCCGCGACCACCGACTCCGCCTGATCTTTGCGCCGTCCGAGCACGCCGACTTTCGCGCCCGAGCTCGCCAATCCCTTCGCCATCACGCTTCCGAGCACACCCGTTCCGCCCGTGATGACGGCGACTTTCCCCGACAAACTGAACAAATCTCCGATGAATGCCATGTTGAAACTTCCATCCTCACCAATAGAACCAAATAAGGCGTTATGATAGTTTGTGCTCGATCCGCGCTCAATCGCTTCCGGCGACAGCGTAACGCGCTCGCTGCGTCGGGTCGAAGCGCTTGTGGGGCAGCGCGGAGGAGCCGTCAGCAGTCGAACACCGACCAGCAGATCTCGTTTCGCATCCGCTGATCCTCCAAGACGAGTTCACGAATCGCATCGGGGAGCTGTTCGCGCTGCCAACGACACTCTAGCCGGCCAGCGCTCTCACCCTCGTGTTCGGGGGTGGCGGCACGCACGGCCTTGATCGCGTAGGCCGCAGTACCGAGTTCATGTGCGGCAACATGCGCGACCGCTGCCGCCTGACCAGCAGCAAATGCGGCGTGCCGAGCTGCTCCGCTCAGATCTCTTGCCGCAGCTTGAGCATGGCCCGCCGAATCGCGGGACTGAGACATCTTAATCTCACCGCGCGCCCATGCCCGAATCTGCTCGATCGCCTGGCGGGGCCGCGGGTCCGAGGGCTGCACCGACTCGAAAAGGTGCAGAACGTGCTCTGCGCACAAGGCCGCCCACAAAGCCAGCAGCCGATGGTCGGAGTCCGTGAGCGTCCCCCCGCGGCGGATGGTGATGAAACGGGGGTCGCGGTTTTTGGGGAGGATCATGGTTGCACCTTTCCTATTGATCTGCCCACGGCTTAAATAACCAATGTATCGCGTTTCTCCTCCTCGCTATGTTATGGAGAGGGGCTTTAGGCACGAGATTTCTGTACGAACGGCGCGAGATGCTGCACGAAATGGCGTTCCAGATTCACCGCGTAATCTTCAGGATGTGCGCGCAGCAAGCCCAACAGATGATCGGCGAACTGCGGCTTGCCATCGGCATTTTTGGCGATCAGCGTCGAGCCGAACGTGACGTGCAATATCTGGCGCGCGTCGAATTGCTCGAACAGCGTCGGCAAATCCGCGTCGGCCAGCGATTCGGGCGCGGGTGCGCGATCCAACTGCGCCGAAACGTGGTAGGTCGCGCGATCGGTCTCATAGCGTCCGCGTGCGAAAACATAGATCGCTCGGAAAAACGCCGGATCGAGCGCCGCGATCGTGCGGAGCGCTTCCAAATAGCTCGTGCCCGCCGTCTTCAGGTGAACCAGCCCGTGGGCCTGCCGTGCCGCGATCGGGTAGATGCTGAATTTATCTGAGCCAGAGTGCAAGCTGAGCTTATAGCCGCCGGATTCACGCGCGATGGCCGCATGAACCGCGAAATCCGCCTCGAAGGCCGCCAAATCGCCGATGTAATCGACGCCCTTCTCGAAACGTCCGATGAAGCGCGGCGCGAGACTCACCCAGGTGATGCCCAGCCGCGCCATTTCGCGCACGATGTACAGATGTTCCGCGTGCGTCGTCGGCGATTCGGTTTCATCCACCGACACTTCGATCTCGTAAGGTCGATCGCCCATGACCGTTTTCAAGTGGCGCGCCATGTTCAACACATGTGCCACCACGCGCCCATATTTGACGGCGGCGTGGATCGTCGTGGCCTCGTCGAATGGGATCACATAGTTTTCGATGGTCGTGAGCGTGTAGCGGCTGAGCATCGCTCGCGAGCTATCTTCGAGCGTGTCCCAGGGTAGCGCCTCGAAAGCTGTGCGCAACTCGGTGGGCGATCCCGTCTCGGCGAGCGGTTCGACATATTCGCCCGGATCGATCGTGAAGAACGTGAAACCGGCGGCGGCGCAGTTCTCAATATCGGCGAATGTTTTGAGGTGATCGGCATCCGCGCCGAAGCCGTCGCGCCAACCCTCCGCGAAAACGCCCCATGTCGCATCATCCATCACGATTTGCGCGCTGCGACCGGTGCGCGCCATTTCCCGGATCGACTGCTGCGGAAAGATCGGTGCGAGTTTGCCACCGCCGTGCGTCACGGCCCGCAGTGCGCGCACATGACCGGGCGTCGCCAGCCCAAGCCGATCGCCCATCCCGGCGGACGTGCGCGTACCGAGCACCGATGGACGCAGCCAGGGCAGGCGCTTGCGCAGTTCAGCCAGATTCGCGGCATCGGTCGCGCCGACGAGCAGCGTTTGCCCGCCGTGATCGGATCTTTCGCCCACGAATCCGTGCAGCTGATCGGCACTTCCCAACGCCACGAAATGCAGATCATCGCCCGCTCGTCGCAGGCCAAATTGTGCGCCGTCGCTCTCGACGATCGACGCGGGCAGCAAACTCAAATCCTGAATCGCATTCAGCATAGTCGTGTGCCTCCGTTGATATTGATGGTTTCGCCCGTGATAAAATCGGCCAGCGGTGAGACGAGAAACAGCACCGCGCCCGCCACATCGCTCGCCTGCCCTTCGCGCGCCAAAGGCGTGTTGCGGACGGTCGCCGCGCGCATTTCCGGCGTGCTGAACACATCGTGAAAGGCGGTGGCAATCAGCCCCGGCGCGAGACAGTTGGCGGTGATCCCGCGCGGCGCAACTTCCTTCGCTAGCCCTTTCGTATAGGCCAGCACCGCCGCCTTCGACGCTGCGTAAGCCGATGCGCCCGGCCCGCCGCCGTCGTGCGCCGCCACCGACGACATATTCACGATCCGTCCGCCGTCCGGCATGTGTGGCAGCGCCATTTTGCAGCACAAGAACGTACTTTTGAGATTGACAGCCATCACTTCATCCCACAGCGCTTCGGTCATTTCCTCTGTTTTGGCGCGTTTGAGCAGGCCGCCCGCATTGTTGACCAGGATGTCAATTTTTCCGGTATGTTCAGCGCTGAACGCGATCAGCTTTGCGACCGCCGCCGAGTCCGCCACGTTCGCACCAAAGATCGCACCCGACCCGCCAGCCGCTTCGAGCGCGGTGAGTGTTTCGCGCGCGCCATCCTCGCTGCTGTGATAGTTGACGATCACATGCGCGCCGCATTTCGCCAGTTCGACCGCGATCGCGCGCCCGATGCCCGCACTCGCGCCCGTCACGAGCGCCGTCTTACCCGTTAAGTCGATCCCGATTGTCATGAGTTACCCTTTTATAGAACCTAATGGTGAAACCAATCAAATGCCTCAGATTTACCTCACCCCCTCAATCCCCCTCTCCGTCATCACAGAGAGGGGGAAGCCATACCATACAAAACGGCGCAGGTGCAAATTGCGCGAAATCTAAACGGATTGATCCTAATCAGAAAGCCGCACGCGGTGCATTGACTCCCCCTCTCCGTGAGGACGGAGAGGGGGCTGGGGGGTGAGGTCAACCGCCCTTTGTGCTATTCGTTTTGATTTGCACTGCAAACTGCGTCGGTTTGACGAACAACAGCGCCACGATCACGAAGGCCATCGTCGTCAGCATGTAGATCACCGCCAGCGCACTGATCGCTTGGTGCGCTCGAATACCCGCCGCCACCGCATCGCCATACAGCGCGACCACCAACGTTTGCGAACTGGCCGTCGTCGCCACCAGATACGTCAAGTCGAACAGCGCGATCGTCCGCACCACGGCCAGCACGCCCGCCGTAAGCATCCCCGGAATCACCAGCGGCAGGACGATCCGCCGGAACGTATACAGCCGCCCCGCGCCCAGCATCCGGCTGGCCGATTCGAGCGACACGTCCACTTGCTCGATAAACGGCGTCAGCACTAGGATCACGAACGGCAAGATCGGGATCATATTGATGATGATGATCCCCAGGATCGAGCCGCCCAGGTTGAAGCGCAGCAGCAGCGTCGCCATTGGGATGCCATACACGAGCGGCGGAATCAGCAAAGGCAGCAGATACAGCACGGTCAGCAGTCCTTTGAGCCGAAACTGTTTGCGCGCCAGGATATACGCCGCCGGAAAGCCGATGATGAGTGCGAAGCCCGTCACAGTCACAGCCACCGTAAACGTATTGAGCAGCAATTGCCCGATATCATGATCATCGCCCAGCGAGGTATACCAGTTCGTCGTAAACGCAGGCGGCAGCAGCGTTTTGAACCAGCTTTGCGCGAACGAGTCGATCACGACCGTGCTCACCAACGCGATCAGATTCACCACAAAGAAGCCGATGGCGAGATAAAACAAAATCGGTGCCGCCCAGCGCAGCGGCGATCGGGTGATGCGAGTCGCGCCGGAACGCGGTAACTTCGGGAGTGTGCTTGCGTTTGCCATCGTCTATGTTCCTTTCCCGCCGCCGAGTGTTGCGCCGCGCGTGAACCGTCCGCGCAGAAACAGCACCCCACCCACCACGGCCAGTTCGATCCCGCCCATGACCAGCGCGATCGCCGTACCCGCCGGTCGATTGTATTGCTCGTAGGCCGCACGGAACGCTTGTACCGCCAGCACGCGCGTGAGTGCATTCGGCTCGCCGACCAGCACCGCTGACGGAAACACGCTGAAATTGGCGACGAAGTTCAGGCAGAACGCGATGGCGATCCCCGGCAGTGCGAGCGGCAAAATTACCCGGCGAAACGTGCCCCACGCGCCGACTCCGAGCATCTTGCTGGCACGTTCCAGGTCGGGGTTGATGCCGGACATATAGCCCAGGATCAGCAGAAACACGAACGGAAAACCCTGGATGAACAGCGAAATCTCCACGCCCAGCCAGTTATGAACCAATGTCAGCGGATTTTTGATGAGGTGCAGCGCTTGCAAGGCTTGATTGAACCAACCCTGCCGCCCAAAATAGATCAGCATCGATTGCGAGACCATGACCGTGCCGAGCGTAACGGGCAGGATCAACAGCGTCGTGATCAGCCGCTCGAAGCGAATGCCGCGCCGCATGAAATAGGCCAGCGGAATGCTCACCAGCACGCTAAAAATCGTGACGGGTAAGGCCGCTTCGAAGGTCATTCCGATCGTTTCGATCTGCACCGGATCGTTGAAAATCTGGATGTAATTGTTCAACGTGAAGTCGCCATCGCCGAGCGCGCCCGTCCGCAGACTCAACGACACGCCGTAGATGAACGGGTACACGAACAGCACGCACACGAAGAGCAGCGCGGGCAGCGAAAAGATGATGATCTCCCAATCGAAGCGAATCGGAGATGTCCGACGAGTCGATCGGGTGATCGGCGTACTTTTGATCGCGGTTTCAGCCATGATCAATGCCCTCCGGCAGGACGCACTGCACCCAATTTCGCGTCGGTCGGATCGATCGAGAACAGCAGCAGGCGATCGGGCGCGACGCTGAACGTCACCGGGCGCTCCAAATCGATCGGCGTAGTACTCTGGACGAGGATTTGCTGGTGCTCGCTGTCGGCCATGCGCACGACCAATTCAAAGGCCTTGCCGACGTATTCGCTCAGATGGACGATGCCGTTCAGTATATTCGGCGCGTCACTCGTCTTTTCGACCGCCAGCGTTTCATCGGGGCGTGAGCACGCCAACACAGCCTCGCCGACGCCCCAGTTCGCGTTATCGGGCGCGGTCGAGCTGGCGTGCAGCGTGACGCCCGCATCGGTGCGCACCAGCCAGCCATTGTTCGTGCGCTCGACCAGTGTGACGGGCAGCTTGTTCGAGTAGCCCATGAAGTCGGCCACGTACAAACTGCGCGGGCAGTTGTAAATATCGGGCGGCTTGCCGACTTGCTCGATGCGTCCCCCGCGCATCACCACGATCAGATCGGACAACGAGAGCGCCTCGGATTGATCGTGAGTGACGTAGATCGTCGTCAATCCCAACTGTTTGTGCAGCCGCTTGATCTCGATGCGCATTTCGTTGCGCAGCTTGGTATCCAGGTTCGAGAGCGGCTCATCGAGCAACAGCAAATTCGGCTCCAGCACGATCGTCCGCGCGAACGCAAGTCGCTGCTGCTGACCGCCACTCAACTGCGCCGGAAAACGCGCTCCGAACTGTGCCTCGTCCAGATGAACCAATTCGAGTGCGCGCCGAATCCGATCCTCGCGCTCCGACTTCGGGATGTGCCGCGTTTCGAGGCCGAACCCCACGTTGCGACTGACGGTCAGGTGCGGGAACAGCGCATAGTTCTGAAAGACCATGCCAAAGCCGCGTTTTTCCGCCGGGATGTGCTGGATCGGCTGGCCGTTCAGGACGATCTCGCCCGCGCTGAGCGAGAGCAACCCGGCTAAACAGTTGAGCGCCGTTGTCTTGCCACAGCCACTCGGCCCCAGCAGCGTGACGAACATGCCGCCCGCGATCTCTAACGTAAAATCGGTCAGCGCGCCGACTCCACCAAAGGTGCGGCTCATGCCGCGTAGTTCCAAACTCTGAATCGTGTCCATAAATCAGTCCATGTGCTCATCAAAAAAACGAATTAGTCAGATTTACCTCACCCCCAACCCCTTCTCCGTCATCACGGAGAGGGGTCAGAAACCGCATCGCCGTATTTGCCTCTTGCGGGGCGGAGACAGGGGTGCGGTGAATCCGCTAGGGGAATGTCCGTGGCGTCCGCTGAACGCTGATCCAGCGTAGTTCGGTAAACTCATCGAGGGCGGCTGTACCGCCCATCCGACCGAAGCCGCTGCCTTTGGTACCACCGAACGGCATCTGCGGATAGTCGTTGACGGTCTGGTCGTTGATGTGAACCATGCCCGTTTCCATCTGCTGTGCCATATCCAGCGCGAGATTGAAGTCGTTGGTGATGATGCCCGCCGACAATCCATATTTGGAATTGTTTGCCACCCGCAGCGCCTCTGCCGTATCGTCGACCAACATGATCGGCGCAACGGGTCCGAAGGTCTGGTCGGTGAAGACCTTCATCGTTTCGGTGACGCCCGTCAGAATCGTGGGTTGATATACCAGCCCATCGAACGTGCCGCCCGTCACCAGGCGCGCCCCACCCGCCACGGCTTCCTGTACATGCGCGTGAACTTTGTTGAGTGCCGCTTGATTGATCAGCGGACCAATGGCGACGCTGTGGTCGCTCGGATCGCCAACTTTCAGGGCCGACGCGCGTTGTGCCAGTTTGTCGATAAACGCATCCGCGATCGAGCGTTCTACAATGATCCGCTCGGTGGACATGCAGATCTGACCCTGGTGCATAAACGATCCCCAGGCGGCGGCATCGGCGGCGTAATCCAAATCGGCGTCCTTGAGGATGATGAGCGGGTCTTTGCCGCCCAATTCCATGACCGCGCGCTTGAGATGGCGTCCCGCTTTCTCGGCGACGATACGCCCGATCTCGGTCGATCCAGTGAAACTGATGCGCCGCACCGCCGGATGCACAATCAGCTCATCGCCCACGTCAGCCGCATCAGCCTTGGAATGCGTCAGGATGTTGAGCACGCCCGGCGGAAACCCTGCCTCCTCAAAAATCTCGCCAATCAAAATCCCACCCGTCACGGGCGCTTCCTCCGACGGCTTGAGCACCGCCGTATTGCCATAGGCGATCGGCAGCGAGATCGCGCGGCTGCTCAGGATATACGGCACGTTAAATGGGCCAAAACCCGCTACGACGCCTGCTGGCTGGCGCAATGCCATGTGAAAAGTGCCTGGATAATCGCCGGGGATCACTTCGCCCTTCACACTATAGGACTGGGCGGCTGCTTCTCGAAATAAACCCGGTACAAAAAACATCTGAAACATGGCGATGCCGATCGTCGAGCCAGTTTCCTCGCTCAGAATTCTGACCAGCTCATCCTGGCGGCTTTCCATAATATCGGCGGCTTTTAAGAACAGCTTGCGGCGCACGATTGGCGGGGTGGCTGCCCACTCCGGGAAGGCGGCGGCAGCGGCTTCGATGGCATGAGTCGCATCGGCGCGTTTGCCCGCAGCCACTTTGGCAAACACCTCGCCCGTGTACGGATTCAGGTCATCGAAGGTCTGGTTATCGGCGGCACCAACCCATTTGCCGCCAATTAACATCTGGTAAGTTTTGACCATCTTTTTGGCTCCTCAACTATCGCGCGTGGGCAATCGCCCGACGCATTCAAAATTAATAGTTGTAGATATTACGATCATCGCGTGCTTTTCGAAAGATTTACCTCACCCCCAACCCCCTCTCCGTCATCACGGAGAGGGAGAGTCAAAAACCGCGTACAGCAACCCCTCGAACCTTGTGAGGCTGGGGGATAGAGGGGTTGTACTAACTCGTCTTCGTGGCCGTCGGCGGGACGGCGGTGGACGCGGCTTTGATCTTCGAGCCGCCGATGTCCTTATCCCACTTGGCGAAAGCGGCCACCAGCTTGTCCGGTGTCAGCGGCAGCACGATCGGCGTGTTCTTGATCCAGGCGTCATATTCCGGGCGACCGAACTTTTTGAGTACGTCTTGGCTATCAGCGGGAGCCATCGAAAGATCGACACCCTTCACGGCTGGCCCTGGATAGAAATAGCCTTTGTCAAACGTGATCGCCTGTTGATCGGGCTTGAGCATAAACGCCATCAGGTCGAGCACAACGGCCAAGTGATCGCTGTCCAGCCCTTTGGGGATCAGCATGAACTGATCGTCGGCCACGAAAGTCGTGCCTTGCAGAACGGCCACTTTGTAGTCCGCCGGGACGTTGCCGAGCACGCGCGGATTGATGTCCCAGCCCATTTGGACGGGCGCCATCGCCCGCGTGCCGTTGCCGAGTTCGGCCATCACATCGCCTGTGCGCGACGGATAGTATTCGATACTGGCGTCGATCTCCTTGAGGAACGCCCAGGTCTTATCCCAGCCGTTGATCGGATCAGACGGGTCTTTATCGCCGAGCAGGTACGGCAGCCCCATCAGGAACGTGCGCCCTGGTCCGGAGTTGGCCGGACGCGCATAGATGAACTTGTTCGGATTAGCTTTGATCCACGTTTTCAGATCGTCGAGCGTCTTGGGCGGCGTATCGACCTGCGACGGATCGTATTCGACCAGCGGGCCACCCGGCGAATACACGTCTGGCACGGCATAACCCCGCGCCAACTCTTTGAACTTCAACGGAATGTCTTGATAATTCGCGTCCAGGTTCGGGAATTTCGCGCCATATTCAGGCAGCACATGCAGCAGCAAGTTTTGAGCGATGCCGCTGGATACGCCGTCAAAGCCGCTGAGTACCATCGACGTATCGAGCTTACCAGCGTCCTCTTGCGACTTCAGGCGACCCGGCAGGTTGGGCGCGGTATCGCTGATAATGTCGATCTTGCTGACTTTATCGGGGTTGGCCTTCACATAATTGTTGATGATCCCCTGCACAAGCTGTTTCTGGCCCCCCACATCGATGATCTGCAAGGTGATGGGCGCGCTGGGGAAGGGCGGAATGGCGACGGGCGATCCGGTTTCGGCAGTCATCGTGGAACTGGTTGCGGCGGCTGTCGCAGCAGATTGTGCGGCTGCCGAGGGGTGATTGAGCGACAGGACGGCAAGCATGAGGGCAGCGAGTGTAAGAAGCACGGCGTAGCGCGATAGATGAGACTTTCTGGACATCTTTTCCTCCACAAAATATTCAAAACTGATCGTAAACGGCTGAATTTGCGCTGTTAAACCTCGGCATCACCCCCTTTAATTAGTGTGCGTGTGGAAGCTGACTCCCACATGATTCGCGGATGCGCAGTTCATAGCCAAGCGTCAGACATTCGGGCGCGGTACGCTGCCCACGCAGCGATTCCACCAGTACCCGCGCAGCGATCTGTCCCGACTCCATAATCGGCATTCGCAATGTGGTTAGCGCGGGAATGGTGTACGCAGTGAATGGCGGATCGCCGATCGTCACGACCGCCATATCCTGCGGGACGCGCAGAGCCGCTTCATGAAACGCCTTGAGCGCGCCAACGGCCATCATATCGCTGGCGACAAAGACCGCCGTCAGGTGCTCATCGCGTGCGATCAATGCTTGCGCCGCCCGATAGCCACCCTCGAACAGGTATTCGTCGTGAATGACCCAAGTCTCAGGTGTAGGCAATGCTTGCGCCGCCAGTGCATCTGTCCAGCCGCGCCGCCGCTCGATCGCGCTGCGCCGCCGCACTTCCACGGGCGCAACCGGCCCGCAGATCAAGCCGATGCGGGTGTGGCCGAGGCTCAGCAAATGCTCCGTACCCATCCGCCCTGACCCATAATCATCGAACTGGATTTGATCGATTTCCGGCACATCCAGATCACGGTTGATCACGACCAACGGGATTCCTTCGGCTTGCAACTGTCGCAGGTGCGCATCCGAAAAGTGCAGCGAAAGCGACATGATGATGATGCCATCCACCTGCTGCGCCAGAAACGTCTCGATAGCCGCGATCTCACTGGTTACGTCGCCCGCGCTGGCGAGCAAAAGCTGATAGCCTTCCTGCCGCAGGATTTGCTCGACGCCATCCGTTACGGGCGCAAACAGCGGATTCTGAATTTCGGTGATGATCACACCGATGATCGCAGTTTTCTGGCGCGCCATGCTGCGGGCAATCGCGTTCGGGCGATAGTTCAGGTCGCGCGCGGCGGCCAGGATCAAGTCGCGCGTCTCCACCGACACCCGTTTGTGATCGCCATTCAGCACGTAGGAAGCCGTGCTCATCGCAACACCTGCTCGTTCCGCAATATCTTTCAAAGTAACTGCTTTTCGCGCCATAGCTCTTTTTCGATATTCTAGTGAAGCGCTTCACTGAAACGCTTCACTAGAATAATACGAGCCGTTCTATTTGTCAAGTGCCTCGTTCCATACCGAGCATCCTGCCATTCGCCATTCGTATCCTACGAGTTCCGGGTAAAGATTATCGCACAGCGTGCGCGCGACTCCTCCTCTCCGTGAGTACGGAGAGGAGGCTGGGGGGTGAGATGAATCCTATGGTATTCAACCGGATTCGGTATCAGTTAAATCAAGACCTATTGACGCTTCACGTTGCCTCCGACTTGAATGCCCCGCCAATTTCCGCTATAACTGGTATGTGCGACCTGCCGACGAAAATAGTGCGTCTGGAAATTTCATGAATCCCGTCAATTACAGCGCCGCGCTCTCCCTGGCGATCTACCTGGAAGGGCAACTCAAGCGGCTGTACGCGCATATTGCGACCATCCCGGACATCGATGAGATATTTGCCACCTTCGCCGCCTATTGTGCCGAGCGTGAGGAAGGCTTGCTCGCCCATCGTGCAGAGACCGTCGCCGATCTGGCGCTTGCGCCCGCCGTTCGCCTCGATCTGGCCGATTTTCAGCCGGAGTTTCGCAGCGAACCCGCCGATCGACGTTCCGCGATCGCCCAGGCGATCATCCTCGAAGCGAACGCGGCGCACTTTTATTCCAGCCTGTGCGCTGCCCTGACGATCCCCGAACTGCGCGAGTTGTTCGAGGCGTTGGCGACGAACAATGAGGAACGGTTGGCTGTGCTCTGCCCGCTGGTCGAGCCAATCGCAGAATTGCCCGATCTGACGCCCGATGACCTGCCCGATCTCGATTGATGAGCCTCTCCCATGAGCGTGCCAAGCTGCGCGTATTTGTCACGGGTGCGACGGGCTTCGTCGGTTATTGGGTGGTGCGTGCCCTGCTCGAAGAGGACGCCCAAGTGACCGCGCTGATTCGTCCCGGTGCAGAGGAAAAACTCGGCACGCTGCGCAGCCATGTCGATTGGATCGGCGGCGATGTCTGGAATCCGGGCAGCCTCAAAGGGCGCGCGCGTGGTCACAACGTGGTGATCCATCTGGTCGGCGGCGTCAAACCCGATCCGAAACGTGGCCTGACTTTCCGCCACCTAAATTTTGTCTCGGCGCGCAATGTCGCGCAGATGGCGGTCGGCGATGGCGTGCCGCATCTGATGTTGCTCAGCGCGACGGTGCGACCACCGGGTGTTGGTGGCGGCTACATCGACAGCAAGCGCGAAGCCGAGGACTATGTGCGCAAAACTGGCCTCGATTGGACGATCGTGCGCGCGCCACCGCTCTACACACCGGGCGAACGGCGCATGGCGATCTATGCGCTGCTCACGTTGCTTGGTAGCATTCCGCTGTTTGGATTGCCCCTCAACCCGATCGCGCCGCTCTCGGTCGCGGTGGCGGCGCGCGGAATCGCTCGGCTGGCCCTCACGGCAGATGCGGCGCGTCGGCGCATGATCGGGCCGGGGCGTTTGCGGGTGCTCGGTCGCCCTGATCCGAAGCGTCGCCCCAGCGCACCTCTCGCCGACCTGCCAGAGGAGACCGATTCATTGGACGAGCCGCCCTTTGGCTGGCTGCCCTAAAAAATCAACGCCTGCGTCAGCGGAATCGGACGGACGAAGCAAGCCGCGTCCGCTACAGGGCACGTGCAAAGTCAGGGAGAAGTGATGAGATCGCCATTCACCCCACCCCCTAGCCCCCTCCCCACTGGCGTGGAGAGGGGGAATCAACCGTCTCCGGGCGCCCCTCTCCATGAAATGGGGAGGGGTTGGGGGTAGGGTAAACGACTTTGCAACACCCCTGGCGTCCGCTAACTGGCTGTGTGAGACGCAACCGATCCCGTGTTATAATGGCGACATGGAAACTCCCAAGCGCAGCGAACGCATCGTCATCAAACTCGGCACCAGCGTCTTGACCGCCGGCACACGCCGACTCTCGCAGCGGCGAATGCTCGAATTGGCGCGGCAGATCGCGCATTTATACGATACGGGCTGCCAAATGGTGATCGTCTCATCGGGCGCGATTGCGGCGGGTCGGGCTGCCCTCGATTACCCGGAACTGCACCCGTCGCTGCCCGCCAAACAGATGTTGGCTGCCGTCGGTCAGGGGCGTTTGATCCAGCTTTATAGCGAGCTATTCAGTCTGTTCGACATCATCGTCGGCCAGGTGCTGCTCACACGCGGCGATATTGCCAACCGCACCGGCTATCTCAACGCGCGCGACACCCTGCTCACGCTGCTCGACCATCACATTTTGCCGATCGTCAACGAGAACGATACCGTCGCCACTGATGAGATTCGGGTCGGTGACAACGATAACCTGTCGGCGTTGGTCGCCAATCTGGTGGATGCCGATCGGTTGATTCTATTGACCGATCAGCTCGGCTTATATACCGCCGATCCGCGCACGCACCCCGACGCGACCTTGATCCCGCTGGTCGAGCGCATTGACGAGTCGATCTGGGCGCTGGCGGGCGGCACGTCGTCGGGACTGGGCACGGGCGGCATGATCACCAAGATTCAGGCGGCGGAACTGGCGGCGCGCAGCGGCACCCGAACGATCATCGCGTCGGGCGGCCAGCATGATGTGCTCGCCGCGATCATGCGGGACGATCGAATCGGGACGTGGTTCTCGCCGCAGGGCAGCTTCATCGAAAGTCGCAAACGCTGGCTGCTCTCGGAAAAGGCGCAGGGCGTCTTGCTGACCGATGCGGGCGCGGTCAAGCATATCCGAGAACGCGGCGCGAGCCTGCTGCCTGTCGGCATGATCGGCGTCGAAGGCGACTTTGAACGGGGCGCGCCCGTGTACGTGGCGACGGAAACGGGTGAGCCGTTCGCGCTCGGCCTGTGTAATTACACACGCGACGATGCGACGCAGTTGATCCGCCTGAAATCTGAGCAGATCGTGGAGCGGTTGGGTTACAGCTACGGCGACGAGTTGATTCACCGGGATAACATGGTGCTATTATGATCGACATGCTCGAAATGGGAAAAACCGCGCGCAGGGCCGCCCGTCAATTGGCGCGCGCCAGCACCGCGCAGAAAAACGCGGCACTGCTCGCCATCGCCGCCTGCCTGGAATCAGAGGCCGACAGTATTTTGGCCGCCAACGACCTTGATCTGGCGGATGCGCGCGCCCGCGACATCGGCGAGGCACTGCTCGATCGGTTGAGCCTGTACAGTCGGTTAGCGGGGATCGCGGCGGATGTGCGGAGCGTGGTCGCACTGCCCGATCCGGTCGGCGAGACGATCGATCAAGAGACGCTGCCGAATGGACTGCGGGTCTCACGGCGGCGCACCCCGATCGGCGTGTTGGGTGTGATCTACGAGGCGCGCCCGAACGTGACGGTCGATGTGGCGGCGCTGTGCGTCAAAACGAGCAATGCCGTGATCTTACGCGGCGGCTCGGAAACGCTCCGCAGCAATCGTGCGTTGGTCAAGGTGATCCGTGAAGCACTGCACGCGGCGGGTTTGCCCCCGGATGCCGTGCAGTTCATCGATGACCCCGATCGGCGTTATGTGGGTGAACTGCTGCGATTGAATGAATACGTCGATATGATTATTCCGCGTGGGGGCGCATCGCTGCACCAGTTCTGCCGCGAGAACAGCACGATCCCGGTGATCACCGGCGGCCTGGGCATCTGTCACCTGTATGTCGATGCGTCCGCCGATCTCGACGCGGCCTTGAACGTCATTTTCAACGCCAAAACACAGCGCCCGAGCGTTTGCAATGCGCTCGATACGATCCTGGTGCAGGAGTCGATCGCGTCGGATTTTCTGCCGCGCGTGCTCGATCATTTGGGCAAACACGGCGTCAGCTTTCGGGCTGATCCAGCGGCTTTCGGGCTGATCGGTGCTGACGCGCGGGTGACGGCGGCAGGACCCGATGATTTCGATACCGAATGGATGAACCTGACCCTGGGCATCCGCGTGGTGGATGGCGTCGAGACGGCCATCGAACATATCCAGACGCACAGCACCGGTCACTCGGATGGTATTTTGACGCGCGATAGGGTGCAGGCCGCCCACTTTGTCGATGAGATCGATTCGGCGGCGGTGTACGTCAACGCCTCAACGCGCTTTACCGATGGCGGACAGCTTGGCCTGAGCGCGGAGATCGCGGTCAGTACGCAAAAGCTGCACGCGCGCGGCCCGATGGGGTTGCGCGAACTGACCAGCTATAAATGGATCGTCGAAGGCGATGGGCACGTCCGACCGTAACGCTTTTGGCCGGGCGGTTTTGGGTAGGGGCGAACCCAGTGTAGTCGCCCGTCTTAATTTTGAACCGATAGTCTGATGAATGGTTGTTATGGCAGAAGAAACGCGATTGACAACAGAACGCGCGAACGCTCAGTGGCTCGAAGACCTGCGGGGTGCGCCCGACGTGCGCGATCCGGCGTTGACCGATCTGCGGATTCGGTTGCAACGCGGCGTTTTCTTCTATCTGAGCCGCGAACGCAGCGACTTGGCTGGACTCGCGCCCGAAGAACTGACGCAAATGGCCGAGGATTTCGCGCAGGATGCAGTTTTGCGCGTGCTCGATAATCTCGACTCGTTTCGCGGCGACAGCCAGTTTACGACGTGGGCGATGAAGGTCGCGGTGCGCATTGCGATCACCGAACTGCGCCGCTCACACTACCGCGATTACAGCCTGGATACGTTGACCGCCAACGGCGATCTGCAAGTGAACGCGGTCAGTTCAGTGATGGCGACGCCGCCCGATCGCCCAGAGGCGGCCACCGAAAAAGCCGACGTGCTGCAAAAGATCGATGTTGCTTTCGACGAAGCGCTCACCGATCGGCAGCGGCAGGCCTTGCAACTGCTGATGATCGATGGCGTCGCGCTCGATACCGTCGCCGAGCGCATGGATACGAACCGCAACGCCTTGTACAAGCTCGTCCATGACGCGCGCCGCAAACTGCGCCAGTCGCTGGAAGCGCAGGGGTTGCCGCCAGAATATATCATTCATTTGTTCGAGTCGCGCTGATTTGCAAAGTATGGTGTAATAAGTGGTAAGAATGGACAGGCATTCACTGTCCAATTATTGTAATCTACTCCAACTTTTTGGAGCTTGAGCGAAGAACCAAGATGACCCTAGAAACACAGCGAATCCACAAATTGATCGACGGCATTTATACGATGCACGAGCCGGAAGTCGATTGTGATGGCTGCGATGAGCAGCTCAGTTTTCTGGCCGAATTGACGGCAGAAGGCTACGATCCGAAACTGCTGCTGCCCGCCGTCCAGGCACATTTGGACTGTTGTACGTCGTGCCGAGAGGCGTTCCGCGCGCTGATGAGCATTCTCAAGGCGCAGCAAGCCGGCGAGTGTTGATCGGAAGCCCTCAGCCCCGCCAATTTGAGGGGTGGGTATTTTACAAAACGGGGTGTCAGACGGACGCGGCAAGCCGTCGTCCCTACAAAATCCCCGTCCGTTGTAGGGACGGGGACTGCCGCGTCCGTATACTACATTCCGTACACATTTACACTTCGAGAAGGGCAAACCTATCATGTCGGATATTCAACACGAGAAAGTCGTGATCATTGGCTCGGGTCCTGCTGGATTAACCGCCGCTCTGTATACCGCGCGCGCCAATCTGTCGCCCGTCGTAATTGCGGGGCCGACGCTTGGCGGGCAGGTCGCGCTGACCCACGAGATCGAAAACTTCCCCGGCTTTCCAGGCGGCAGCGGCGCTGATCTGGTCGAAGTGATGAAGGGGCAAGCCGAAAAATTCGGGGCGCGCGTCGATATGGATTTGGCGCTGGCGGTCGATACGACGCATGGCGCACCGTTTACGGTCAAGACGGGCAACAGCGTCTATCAGGCCGATACCCTCATTGTGACCGTCGGTGCATCGCCGCGTAAATTGAACGTCCCCGGCGAAGAGGAATTCCTGGGGCGCGGCGTCAGCTATTGTGGCACCTGTGACGGCTTCTTCTTTCGCGGCAAGCCGATCGTCGTGGTGGGTGGCGGTGACAGCGCGGTCAAAGAGGCGCTGTTCCTGACCCGTTTCGCCACCCGTGTGGACATCGTTCACCGCCGCGATTCGCTGCGTGCCGAGCCGGAAATGCAGAAGCGCGCCCTCGCCAACGAGAAAATCAACTTCATCTGGGACACGGTGGTCGATGAAGTTAAGGGCGACAACGGCAAGGTGACGAGCGTCCAACTGCGCAATCTCAAAACGGGTGAAACGCGCGATTATCCGACCCAGGGCGTATTTGTGTTCGTCGGCCACGATCCAAACAATGATCTGTTCCGCGATCAACTGACGATGGACGAGCACGGCTACGTGATCACCGACAAGCTGTATCGCACCAACGTCGATGGCGTGTTCGCGGCGGGTGAGATTCAAGACCCGCTGTGGAAACAGGTTGCCACGTCAGTTGGGCAGGGCTGCGCGGCTGCTATGTCGGCGGAGCAGTGGCTGGAACAGCGCGAGCGCCATCACGCCCCGTCGGTAGAAACGCAAACCGCCTGAACGGTAGACAAACAACGGAGGCGGCAAGCCGTCGTCCCTACAAAAACGCCATTCTTGTAGGGACGAGGCTTGCCGCGTCCGCTAAATGGGCCACGGTGAGGATCATAACTCGCGGTAGCGATGATACACGCCCGCTGCCAGCAGCGCGATCAGCAGGGCGGGCGCGGCCAGACCCAACGCGATCTGGTTGGTCGTCAGCCAGGTTTGCTGGTCGCGCCAAATTTGATCGAATACATCACGATTGATCGCCTTCTCTCGTTCCATCGCAATCACAAATCGCCCATAGGCTTCGTTGCTTTGGCCGACTTTCGTACCCGTATTCAGCACCAATGCCGCGTCGATCTGATTGGCCGCGATGAGTCCCCGCGTGCGACCATCGATGACCAGATAATCATTGTAGGCGATCCGCGCCGCTTCCAGGGATTCTCCTTCGCCCGAATAGGTCACGTTCGCTATCAACGGCACGATTCCGCCAATGGTTGCCCGGTCCGCGAGGCTGATGGTTTTGGCGCGCGCCACGACGGTCTGTGAGGGGCGATCGTAACCCGCCAGGAACATGTTCAATAGACAGCCATTCGTACCGCACAGGAGCAGTTCAACCGAACGCTTGTCGGCGTCGAAATCGTGCTGCCAGCGCGTCGCATGATCCACATCGAGTAATGCGCCGCTTTCGGCACGGTTGCCCTGCGCCGCCGCCTGGAGCACGCGCGAACTGGCCGTCACGCTGTAATAGGCATCTTCGACCATGCTTTTCAGCGAACCGGGCAGCCCGATCATCTGCGAAAACACACCGATCAGGACGAGCCAACCGAGCACCGCCGCCGCATCCAGTCCGGGCGTCAGGTAGCGCCGCACCGTCTTGCGCAGCCATATCGAGAAGGCCGTCAGCGCACCGGCCAATAGAAACAGGACAACTCCCAATTGCCAACTGAGCGACTCGATTTGATTGCTGCCACTTTGCTCAGCCGCCTTCATCGCTGCGAAGTTGGCCGCCTCAAGCTGTTGCAAGGCAGGCACGATCGCCGTTTCGAGTGTACCATCCGCCTTGACGAAAGCCGCCCGCGCCGCCGCTCGATCGCCGACCTGCTGCGCGGCGATTACAATCCCGATCTGCGGCCAAAACTGATCGTAGACGGCATGTTCTGTCGCTACATAGGCCGCTGATTCGGCGCTATCCAGGTTGGCGCGCAGCGTGAACATGTTGTCGCGGAACTGCCGAAACTCGTCATAAATGGCGGTGAGAGCGGCGGCATGATTCGCGCTGCCTTCCGCCGTGCTGCTGAAATCGGCGGCGGCGGTACTCGCGCCTGCGATGTGCTGCAACGCCTGTTCGGAGGCCGCCACGCGCACGCCGTTATCCTGCACAATATGCTGGAATATCTGGGCGGAATCATGGTAGGCGCTCACCGTCTGCGATCCCACGTATATCGCCAGCAGGGCGATCAGCACCGCGCCGACTACCAAGCGATAACGGGTCTGGAAGGTCAGCGGCTGCCGATGACTGGCGACATGGCGCGAACTGCTACGGGTGGTCGGATAGGGTATCGTGTGCGTGCTCTGGCGCACGGTCGTTTGACCGGACATGATGGGTTTTTATCCTTGAGAACGCGCAAATTGACGCATTCTGCTGGGCGAATGTTGCTTCCGCCTTCGTTATACGTCCAAACCGGGTCAAGGCACGGTCAAGGATTCTGCGGAGGAGGTCAAGAAAAGGTCAAGATTTGAAAAACTTATGAATTTTTAGTTTTTTCGGATCCTTCAGAGAAAATAGTGTTAAAATCTTTTAATCATCGATGCTGATCATCGCATTTGATTAGAATGGTGGTTATCGTGATACGCTTCCAACCACGCCTTCAGTTAAGACTGATTTTTGCCTTTGTATTTGTGCTGTTGATCCCCACAGCCCTCATCGGCACCTACACGATCAATACATTGAGCAATACGCTGATTGAGGCCGCACGTGCCAGTTCTTTGCAAAGCACAGTACGGGATACCGATCTCATCGGGACATTCTTAGGCCGATCGTCATCTGATATTCTGACGGTCAGTCAATCGGCCAATCTGCATCATTACGTCAGCACACTGTCTGTCAATAATGCGGCTGGATTGACCGATGATTTAGCCCCACTTCAAAACCTGTTCATGAGTTATATTCAAAACCAAGAGGTGTATGAAAGCATCGCCCTGTTGGACACGAGCGGCCATGAAGTGGTTCGCCTAAACCACGTCAATGGCATCATTGCATTTGCAAGACCCGATGAATTGCAAAGTCGGGCGCATGATACATATTTTACATTGGCATTGGGACTCGCCCCCGGCCAGGTGAGCATCAGTCGGTTGAGTCTTTCGACGATTGGCAGTGCCGCTGAAAAAAACCTGAGGCCGGTGCTTCATTTCTCCGTGGCGGCGCTAGACGACAGCGGCAAAGTCGCGGGTGTTTTGGTGATGGATCTGTTGGGGCAATCATTTTTGTCCCTGTTGAAACCCCACTCGCTCAATGAACAGGTTTATCTGATTGACATTGATGGGACGTATTTGGCTGGTCCCGATCAAAGTCGTTTATATGGCCGAGACCTGCATACGGGCTACAGCTTTTTTAAGGATTCCCCGGATGAAGCCGGGAAAATATTTGGGCAAATTCAAGGCACCTACTTTGGTTCAGTGGATCATCCCGATTGGATGCAGTCATTTGCCCGCGTCGTCCCGAACATGGGCAGCCAAAACTCTTCGCAGTCGTTGATTCGCTGGACAGTCTATCGCGTGCAGCCAATCTCAACCGTCTTGGCCGATGTTTACAACTCGCGCATCGTCGTCTTGGCCTTATCTACATTGGCGTTATTGATAGCGCTGATTATTGCCAGCTTGCTCACCTTTCAAATCGTTCGACCGCTGCGACTGTTGGCAAAAGCCGCCAGACAATTGGGTGCAGGGCACTGGGATATGCAACTTCCACCCGTTCGCGGGCATGATGAGATCGGTGAGTTAACACGTTCTTTTAATGAAATGACCGCGGCCATCAAAGTGGCCTATGATGATCTAAAACAGCGCACTCTCGAACTCGAAACTGCCAATGCTCTTGCCAAAGAAAACTCACGCCTTAAATCCGAATTTATGGCAACCATGTCGCATGAATTGCGCACGCCGCTCAACGCCATCATCGGTTTTAGCGGGGTGATGATGTCTGGCATGGGCGGTGAATTGGATTCGGAGGCCACGCACATGGTGCAGCGTATTGACGCCAACTCGACCCGCCTTTTGGGTCTCATCAACGATATTTTGGACATTGCCAAAATTGAAGCGGGGCGGCTTGAAATTGTCAATGAACCTGTGTCACTCGCAGAGATGATGAAAGCTTGGCGGGCGCAGATGGGTGTCTTGGCCGAGAAAAAGGGCCTTGCGTTTGATCTCAACATCAGTCCCGATATTCCCGCCGACATCTACATGGATCGAGAGCGCTTGACGCAATTGGTCGTCAATTTGCTGTCGAATGCGTTTAAGTTCACCGAAGTGGGTAGTGTCACTCTGAGTATAAACCGCGATAAGGACAAACTGTTGGTCGATGTCAGTGATACCGGGATCGGTATCCCGCCCCATGCCATGAACTACATTTTTGACGAATTTCGTCAGGTTGATGGCTCAACCCGTCGCGCCTTTGGGGGCACAGGTTTGGGACTGGCGATTGTCCGAAACCTATGCCGCATGATGGATGGCAGCATACATGTCAGCAGCATCATGGGCAAAGGCAGCACGTTTACCGTAACGCTCCCCTTAAGGCCCGTTGAGAAACAAGGCACACCTTCGCTTGTCATTGCTTCCGAAAATGTCGGTTTATCGTGAAAGCTGCTCCTATGTCAATACCGCGTACGATCTTGAAAGAATGGGATGTCCTGGTTGTAGACGACGAGCCAGACAGCCTGGAGGTTGCTCAACGCATTCTGCGTCATTATGGTGCCGATGTGCGCACTGCAACAAATGGACAAGAAGCGCTCACCGAAACCAAGAAGAAGCGCCCTAAGCTCATCATTTCGGATATTTCTATGCCGATTCTGGACGGCTGGGGTCTTATCTACGAGTTGAAGCGCGAACGGGCATTCATGGAGATTCCGGTCATTGCATTGACCGCTCATGCCATGACGGGCGACCGCGAACGCGCCATAAGCGCAGGTTTTCATAATTACTTGACCAAGCCATTGACACCCGTTACCTTCATGCGAGACTTGCTCATTTTGCTTACCGCGATTCCCATGTTTTCTGGGGATTTTGAGGATATACAAGATGTCTGACTGGAATATTTTGGTCGTTGAAGATGATCCCGATAGTCAAGAGGTCGTTTCGCGCATTTTACGTCACCATAATATTACAATCGAGGTAACAGGCACCGCAGAAGATGCACTCAAAATCCTGGGGCAGCGTAAATTTACGCTCGCCATCATCGATTTGGCGTTGCCCCAAGCCGATGGCTGGCAACTTTTGCAGAGTATCCGGGAGACACCTGCCATCGCAAAGCTCCCCTGTGTTGCGGTTACGGCGTTCCACTCGGCTGAGGTTGCTGTAAAAGCTATCAAATCAGGCTTCAATGCCTATTTTTCAAAACCATTGGATGCAACATCATTCGTGCGTGAGCTTCAAAACCTCGCGGCACGCTTTATCTGAATCTTCCGCGGTTATTGGTCCATGGGCAACCACAACGAGGCAACTTGACGCATTCTGCTGGGTGAATGTTGCTTCCGCCTTCGTTATACGTCCAAACCGGGTCAAGTCCCGGTCAAGGATTCTGCGGAGGAGGTCAAGAAAAGGTCAAAATCGGCAAAGTCGCGCGCATGAAATACCGGAAAAACGCGCGCGGGTTTGGCAATTTACAACGGTTGAGCCTAAAATTTCCACGATCATAGGCTATCGAAAACTCTGCAAAATGCTTGGTTCTAGCGCCAAAATTGGTTCAGACTGGCATAGCCTAACAGGGAAACAACATGGGTATCAACGGAATTGACAAAACAACGCCGATTCTGGATCGGCGCTACAGCGATCTCAATCAAATTGGCGCGGGCAGCATGGGCATCGTCTACAGTGCCAGAGATCGGCTCACTGATCAAACGGTTGCCATCAAAAGCGTCTTCAATGCCTTCACCCTGATTGAGGGCGGCAGTACGGCCTTCGACAATCGCCTCGCGCTGGCTGAGGAATTTCAAACACTGGCGTCGCTACGCCATCCAAATATTATCAGCGTCATCGATTATGGCTTCGATGCCGACCGTCAACCCTTTTTTACGATGGATTTACTGGAACAACGCCAGACCCTTTTGCAAAGCGCCCAGCCCTTACCTTTTACCGCGAAAATCGAACTCCTCGTGCAAGCGCTGCACGCGGTCAGTTACATACATCGTCGCGGCATCGTCCACCGCGATCTGAAACCGGGCAACATCCTGGTTCAGAATGGACAGGTAAAACTGCTCGATTTCGGTTTGGCGACAGTCAAAGAACAGGAAGGCGTGGTCGTCGGCACGCCCGCATACATGGCACCCGAAGTGCTCATCGGCTACCCTGCGACGCCAAGTGCCGATCTGTATGCGCTTGGCGTGATCCTATATCAGATGTTTACGGGCAGCTATCCGTTCGACATGTTGGATTTGAATCATTTGCTCGCCGACGTTTTGCGCGGAAAGCCAGATATGACGCCCTTCTCAACCAATCCGACGCGCGTCCTGTCTGCTTCGGATTTAGCGATTGATCCTTCGCCGGAACCCACTGCCGATGAGCATGGTGCTCCGCAGGTGACACCGACAGTGTGGCTATCTGCCGAGCACCGCGCGCGCCACCTATCGGATGTCACCGAAATCGATGTCATGGGCACACTCAACGAAGCGGTAAAGGCCGCCCATTCGATCGTCCAGCAGGAAACCCCGCAACCAGCGCCCGCCGACCCGACGGGCGCGTTAGGTCGCATCGCCGATCGGCTGCTAAGCCGGAACCCCGTCACCCGCTATCAGAGCGCTGTCGAGGTGATCCGCGATCTCGAAGCGCTGATCGGGCGACCGATGCCGATGGAAACGAGCGCCGCGCGCGACAGCCTGCTCAAAGCAGCCCGGTTCGTTGGTCGCCAAAAAGAGATCGATACGCTTTTGGCGCTGTTGATGCGGGCTTTCGATAAGTCGGGCAGCACCATGTTAGTTAGCGGCGAAAACGGCGTCGGCAAAACCCGCCTGCTGGATGAACTACGGATTCGCGGCTTGGTGAGCGGTGCGTTCGTGGTACGTGGCCGCGCCGCCGAATTGGATGCGCCCTATCAGATGTGGCGCGAGCCACTGCGCCGCCTCATTTTCAACACGACGCTGAATGATTATGATGCGAGTGTGTTGAAAGAAATTTTGGCCGATATGGATGATCTCATCGATCGCCCAGTGCCGTTAGCGCCAGCGATGGAACCCGATCAAGGGGGTAAACGGCTGTCGGCGGTGATTGTGAGCCTATTTTCTCGACAAACGCAGCCAATTTTGCTGCTGCTCGAAGACTTACATTGGGCACGATCCGAAAACCTAGCCGTCCTGGAAGCACTTTCCCAGTCTCTTTCCACTTGTCCGATATTGATTGTCGGCAGCTATCGCAATGACGAGCAATCGGAGTTAGCGCCGCTCCTGCGAACATTGCCAACTCTGCATCTCGATCGGTTTACGCCAAACGAGATCGCGGCGCTCACTGAGTCGATGCTGGGACCGGAAGCACAGCACAAGTCGCTGCATGAATTTATGGAACGCGAAACCGAGGGCAACGCGCTTTTCATCGTCGAGGTTTTGCACACACTGGCCGAGGAAACGGGCGATTTGCGTGATATTGGTGTGGCGACGCTGCCCCGCCATTTCTTGGTGGAAGGCATCCAACGCTTGTTGCAGCGTCGTGTGGCGCGCCTCGCTGAGGTCGATCGGCCACTGCTGCAAATCGCGGCATTGATTGGCCGGGAAATCGACGTAAGCGTGCTGAGCGCTGCCGAAGCCGAACGCGATATAGAAGCGTGGCTGTTGACCTGTTCAGAACTGGCGATTCTCGAATTTCGCAACGAGCATTGGCAGTTCAGTCACGATAAGCTGCGCCAGGAAGTTCTGCGCGAGCTGACCGCCGAGGACGCGCCCGATCGCAATCGGCGCGCTGCCGAAGCCCTCGAAGCAGCGCATTCCAATCCGGGCGACTATGCGCCGCTGCTGATGCGATTGTGGGCCGCCGCCGGAAACACGCGCAAAGAACGCGAATACGCAATCCGCGCTGGTCAACAAGCCTATCAAGCGACCGCCTACAATGACGCGATGACTTATTTGCAGCGAGCCAATACGCTGCTGCTCACCGAACAAGATTCGGATACCGAGGCTCAGTGTGCGCGTGTCCTGGTCGAACTGGCGAAGTGCCAGACACATCTAAACAATTATGGCGAAGCCATCCGCTTGGCCGAAGCAAGTTTGGCACTCCAAGTTACCGCGCAAACACCGTCGATTCACGCCGATGCGCTGTACAGCCTGGGTTATGGCTCGCTGTTCCAGGGTGATCCGGCCACAGCCAGTACCCTCTTGGAACAGAGTTTGGTATTGTATCGGCAGACCGCCGATCCACGCGGTATCGCGGAATCGCTGCGTGGGTTGGCGCGCATCAGTTCGGCACAAGGCAATTATCAGGCTGGTCTTACCTATTTGGAAGAGAGTCTGCGCAACAGCCAACAAGCACATAACGTCTGGGATGAGGCCAAAGCCTACCTCGATCTGGGTTATATCCGCACCATGCAGGGCGTATTCGAGCAAGCGCAGACGTATCTCGAAACCTGTCAGGAGATGTTTCGAACGGTCAACAATCGGATCGGTACGGCCAATTCGCTGCTGCTGCTCGGCATGATCGCGCATTTCCGCAGCGAACCCGCACGCGCCACCGACTATTTATTGAAGAGTCTGGCGATCAGTCGTGAAATCGGTGATCAGCGCGCCGCTGCGGATGCGCTCAACAACCTGGGTTCCTACGCATCGGCGCGCGGTGAATTCGTCGAGGCCGAGGGGTGGCTGACGCAAAGCCTCGAAATCTACGAGGGTCTCAATTTTCGGTGGGGCGTGGCCGCAACGCTGGTCAACCTGGGACATGCCGCGACAGGCCGCAAAAATATCCCGCGCGCCAAAGCCTATTTCCGGGAGGCGCTGCAGCAAGCCAGCGAACTCCATGCGACGCCGCTCATGCTCGAAAGCATCGCGGGGTTTGCGGTACTGGTCGCCGCCGAGGGCGATGCGCCGCGCGCACTGAACTGGATCGGCTTGGTGAACCATCATCCTGCTAATAACCCCGACATCAAGGCTATCACGGACCCCCTGCTGGCGGCATGGAGCGCGAAGTTGCCTGCCGAAGAATTGGCGCAGTACCTCGAAATGGGTCAAACCGTTTCCCTGGATGACGCTGTAGCAGCGATTCTGGCAGGTTGAAGTTTGCCTTTCTAGGGCATGCCTGCAAACCCCTCTATCCCCCAGCCCCTTTCCCCCGCCTGCGTGGGAGAGGGGTTGGGGAGAGGGGGCAGCCGCCTAAACACTTTGCAGACACACCCTAATTCTACAACCGAAATGATGCAGCGATAGCCGCCGTTGGAATGGGCTGGCTTCCCCCTCTCCGTGAGGACGGAGAGGGGGACTGAGGGGGTGAGGTAAATCGGTGGCATTGGATGGGTCAAATCGTAAGTTCGGTTGTAGAACTAAACCTTTGTTTAGGGTTTATTTGGGACGGCCAAGAAGTAGTTTGATATGCTGTACTCCAATGACAGCATAGTTCAATTTGCTTTGAGGGAAATCCTACATGTTTCAGCGACTCCGTTTTCTCATTCCAATTTGTGTTTTGTTCAGCTTGGCTTTTGGAGCCAATATCAGCCGCGCGCAATCATCTTTGCCGGCTTTGCCCAGCCAATCGGTGATCAATCAAGTGTTGGCAGGCGGCGGACCGGTCTATGTGACGACGGGCGTTCCTGATAAGGTGGACAAAGTTTTCAAGTCGGCTTTCAAAAAGTTTAAGCCATTCAAAGATGGGCAAAAACAATTGGACTATGGTCATGCCGCCTCATATTTTAGCCTGTCGAGCACCGTATTGCGCACGTTGATCCCCTTGAGCGGTGCATCGCAGATGACTTTGCAGTCCGACATCCAGACACCGGATAATCAGCCCGCGAAGTTATTGGGCGGCGAGTATGACGCAACGACGGGCGCGACGCTGGTTTTGCTGGTCAACGGCAGCCAACTGCGCTTCTATACCTCGGACAGCACGTATACAGCCCCGTTTGGATATATCTCGCATCAATTGCCGTCGGTGACCACGGGCGATCTGGGCGTATCGATCGCAACCAACGAAGCCTGTTATGAAATTGGCAACAATCTGGCCTGCTTCAATCCGAATGGAACGGGTGTTGATGGTTCCGCTGCTGCGAGCACACAGGCCGCGTACAACCAACTGGCGGCTGCATTCAGCTTCAGCGTCTCATTCGATTTTAGCGCCAGTGTCACCGATCGTGTCGGTGCGGCGGCACGGGCACAATGCACGGGTGCAGACAACTGCCAACCGAACGCGGTCTATGTGGCTTCTGGCGCGACCGGCCAAGGTCAAATTATCGGTTTGCTCAACGTGCTGGCGACCAATGATTTGAAGACCTACGATATAAACGGGCGCTTTGTGGGTCAACTGCTCCCTGACGCCTATTTGGTCATTCAGGCCACCAGCGGCGGGGCGGGCAGTGCGGGTGCGCTGTTCCTCGTCGGCGCGAAAAACCATACATACTTGATCCCAGCGTTGGGCTTCAATGGCTATGGCAATGGCTCGAACAAAGCCGCCATCAAGGATGCGTCGATGGGCGGCTGGATGTTCTAAGCACGGAACCAAAAAAGACTGGAAACTGAATAGCCTCACACTCGACCCCTCGCCGCGAAGACGGAAAGGGGTCGAGTGTGAGGCGAATGTGTGAACTTTGTTACGTCTGATCTTCAAAGTACACAAACAACAAAATATTCTGTTTTTGGAAGTTTGCATGCTGCCGTAGATTTTTGTTAAAGTTGCGGCGATGTCGATATTTACGCTTGCTGACAAATGCCCCGAATGCGGCGCGACCATCGCGGGCGGACAGGACGCTTGCCAAGCCCTATTCCATGAGATCGGATTCCTTGCCACGCGCAATTTGAGAGTCGCGGCGATTCACGATTTGGTCGTAGATACGTATTGTATGCAGCATATCGAGCCGTATTGTCACTCGGCCAAATCGTATGCCGCGCACCTGACACGGCTCTGCTGCGGGATCGAATTTGGCGGCGATCGAAAACTGTACGCGGCGCTGCAAAAATGGCTGAGCGGCAACACAATGCTCGAACGGCCACCTGTTTTGGTCGATCGCGGCGCGCTGACGATCGTGGATGTGCTGGCCGCGCCGAATGTCGAAGCGCAGATCAAGCGCGCGCATGAATGGGCGGCCTGCGTGTGGGCAGCCTACGAGTCGCAGCACACGATCGCACGGAACTGGATCAATGCGGCGCGCTGAAAATCTCACCTCTGTCTCCTTGCCGCGACAAAAAGTGCTGAACGGCTCGATTCCCCCTCGCTTTTATTACGGAGAGGGGGTTGGGGGGTGAGGTAAGCCCGCGAGTTCCTTCTCGAAGGCCGCGACGAAGACGCGATAAGCCGCCGTGTCATACAAACATACCACAATCCGCTTGAGTGACGACAGTTCCTCGAACGTGAAATCGACGATCACGCGCATCATGGTTTTGGCGCAGCTTTCCATCGGATAGCCGAAAATGCCCGTTGAGATGGCCGGGAACCCGATCGATTCGAGGTGTTCACGCTCGGCGATCAGCAGACTCGATCGCGTTGCACCGGCCAGTTTGCCCGGCTCGTTACCTTCGCCCATGCGTGGCCCGACGGCGTGAATGACGTGCTTCGCGGGCAAATTTCCGCCGCCCGTAATCACAGCTTCCCCCACTTCGCAGTGGCTGATCTTGTCGCATTCGGCCTGGATGCTCGCGCCGCCTTTGCGCCGGATCGCGCCCGCCACGCCGCTGCCCAACACCAGATCGCTGTTGGCGGCGTTGACGATCGCATCGAGCGCCAAATCGGTGATGTCGCCCTGCGTCAGCTCAACCGAAATTCCGTTGATGGTGGACTGCATTGCTTTCCTTTCGATGAAGAACCTCACACCCTGCCCCTCCCCGTCCTCACGGAGAGGGGTGCCGTGCGGCTTAACGCCCCCTCGCCGTGGTTACGCCGGAGGTGCGGTGTGACTTGACACCCCCTCGCTGTGGTTACGGAGAGGGGGCTGGGGGGTGAGGTGAATGCGCGACTCCCCCGCCAGCCAGACCGTCAGAGCCAACGTCAGCCAAAACACATAGGCCAGATCGATCACGAAATAGCTGTTGTCGATCAGGCCGTGCGCGATGAAATCGGCCATGCTGCCCATCGCGCCCACGCACAGCGCCGCCAAAAGTATATCGCGTTCACGCAGCCGCCGATACGCGCCGAAGCTGGCCGTCCAGAAGAATCCTTGCAGCACGATAAGGATCGCCAAACCGAGGATGCCCAAGCTGATCCAGTAATCGAGCAGCAAATTGTGCGGATGCGAGAGGTCTGGTTCTTGATAGGCGTCGGGCAGAATGTAGCGGCTGCGATACAGATACAAAAACTGATCGAGTCCCGCGCCTGTCAGCGGACGTTCGCGCAGCAAGTTGAGCGCACTTTGCCAAACGCGCGTGCGGATGAACGACGACTCGCGCGTCCCGTCGAATAAGCCCTGCAAACGTGGCACAAAACGCGGCAGGATCACGATCGCAGCGCCGCCGAGCGCGCCCAGCCCGACCGTCAGTGCCGCGCCGATTCGCCAATTCCACAGGATCAGCACGACCGCACACGCCGCCGGAATGCCGATCAACAGCCCGCCCACGCTCTGCGTCAACAGCGCCGTCACAAGCATCAGCGCGACGATCGCGGCGGCGGCGATCCGGCGCGGCAGTGAGTTTTTCCACAGCGCCATCGCCAGCGCAAATGGGATACAGCGCCCCAGAAACAGCGCGACATTGTTGGGTGATCCGTAGACGCTGGCGAGTCGCTGCGATCCGCCCTCCGCCGTGACGATTCCGCCGTCCCCCAGGATGTGGACATATTGCCCCAGCCCGATCAAACACACCGCCACGACCGCGATCAACAGGGTATCGATCAAGCGCAGCCAGTCCATGCGTTCCAGTCGCGTCAATCGCAGCAAAATGTAAAACAGCACCGGTTCGAAGATCATCGTGCGCAGTTCGCGGAGGGCGGGCGCGCGCTGCTCGCTCCAGGTCAATGTGAGGATGCTCACCAACACAAATGCCATCATCGCATAATCGAGGGGGTGGAAACGTTTACCCCACCCCCCGGCCCCCTCCCCACTTCGTAGAGAGGGGGAGTCTGTGCGCAGCTTCAATTGGGTCTGAAGGCTCAATATGCCGCGAAGGACTATTGCCACCGTCGTGAGCACCAGCGAGATTTCGACCATCGGCGCGGCGGTCAGATACAACTGCACCGGGAACAAAAAGAACGGCGTCCAGAACACGATCAACGCGAGACCGAGCGGCGGACGGTTGTAGATGATCACGAACAGCACGATCAACGCGGCGATCGACACGATCAGTGCGGGCGAGAAGTACACCAACCCGGCAGTCAGGATCGTCAGGGTGAGCGTGGGTGGTTCGCGTCGGAAAAAGTTGGGCAACGCGCCGCCAAACGTCAGGAACAGGCCGAGCATCGCCGCGATCGAGACGCAGACCGCCACGCCGATTGCCCTCATGCGTCGCACATAGCCGATCAGCGCGGGCTGCCAGTTTCGACCCGATTCGCGCAGCCGCGCCCAGGGTAAGCCGTGCCCGATATAGCCTGCGCCGATCACGCCTAGCAGCGCCAACCCGATCCCGGCGAAGAACAGCGACTCGTTCCCGCGCGTATCGGGCGCGTTCCCGACGGCGATTCCGGCGAGCGCCCAATGGTCATAGCCCAGATACGCACGCACCGCCAACGTGTGCGGACCCGGCGGCAGATTCCGGGCGACGATTATCAAATCCGTGTGCGGCGCGCGATCGGGCGAAGTCAGCAGCAGCGCCGCCTCACCTTCGAGATTGAGTGGTAGCGCATTGGCATGACCACCGTCGAGCGTCGCATACAGATAAGCGACGTAATCAGCACGACGCACCAGCAGCGCGATCGATTTACCCTCGAAGGTGACATTGAACGTGCTGCCACTCACAGCCGTGTTTTGCTGAATATCCGCACCGAGCGCGCCAAATCGCCACGCACCGCTGTACATCACCGATGGATCGATCATCGCATGAAGGCCAATCGACAAACCCTTCGTCGCGGGGACGAGTGCGCCGTTCTTCGACCAATCTGCGATCCGATCGGCGACTACGAATCCCTGCCTCGGATCATCGGCGGGCGCGGCACTGTTCCAGCTATCGAGAATCAAGCCGCCGATCCACGGCCATTCATTTTCGGCGCGTGCATAAGCGTTGCGTGTGTACGACTCCTGGGAGGCGGCGTCCACGCCCCCCCATATTGAGGGCGCGCCTTTCCAAGCGGCGGGCAAGCTGTTCCAGCCGAAAGCGCTGCCCCATAGCGCTTTGCCACCGTCACCCTGACGTTCCATCTCCTCGCGCATCAATATCAGGCGCGAAAAGTTCAGCGTCGCCGCGTTGACTGTCCGATCGAGCGGGCTGCTGTTGAAACCATACGGTTTGCCCGCCGCCGCGTCAAAATACAGCTTCGCGCCCGCCGCATACAGCGCGTGCAGATAGTCCACCTCGTCAATGTTGCGCGGTCCCGTTTCGGTGGTGGGTGCGAGCGCCGCCGCGATCACGGTCGCATTCAGATCGGCGGCATGGATCAGCGGATAGGCGGCGCGCAGCAAAGCGGCATAGTCGGCAGGCTGCGGATCGAGGTCACCCCAGGCCGCAGTCAAGTTCGGCTCATCCCATACTTGATAGGCGTGAATCGAATCTTTGTAGCGCGCGGCCACCGAACCCGCGAACGCCGCGAAATCGGCGGGACTGGCGGGCGGCGCGAATCGACTGCTCTCCGCGCCTGCGTGACGTGCCCACTCTGGGGTTTCATTGAGCACGGCGACGAGGCGCAGCGTCGGATGGGCGGCGACCGCGCGCACGATCGCGTCATAAGCAGAAAAATCGAGCGATCCGCGCGTCGGCTCGATCTCCGACCAGCGGAACGGCTGCCGCAGCCAGACGAAGCCCGCTGCCGTGATCCGATCGAGCGTATCGGTGAGCGCCGCAGAATCATAGCGCGTCAGTTCGACGTTGACGCCCGCCAGCGGCACGCGCACGGGCAGATCGGCGGTGCTGGCGGCATCGCGCCAACCGCGCAGAAGTTGGCCGCGCGCGCGATAGCTGATCACGCTCGTCGTGAAGCCAGCGACGATCAGCGCCAAGAACGCCGCCAAGATGATCAATCGCCGCAGGGCGCTGGTATTTTGCACGATTCCTCACAGTCGTCACATCGCCGAAATCGCCCCGATTTATAGCGCGATTCGGGGCGGAGGGGCAAAAACCCAGCCCCCTCTATCCCCAGCCCTTTCCCCACGTAAGCGGTGGGAAAGGGAGCAGACGCGGCGGCACAGTTTTGCTTACAACATCACTATCTACACGGTCGATGGGTTCAAGTGGGGAAAGGTGGCAGACGCAGCAGCGCGGTTTGACTCCCCTCCCACCGCTTGCGTGGGGGAGGGGCTGGGGGAGAGGGGTTCTTGCGCCCAAAATGTTGCTGCCCACTCCAAAATGTTGCAAAAAAATAACGTTCCGTTAAACTTCTCTTCATCCAGCCGAGTTCCTCCACAATTTCAAATTTGCATAACCAATATTGAACGTTTGGGAACGGCTGCGTGTATTTACTATAGATGGAGTGTGCGAGGCGACTTTCGGGAAGCCTGAGGAGGGAATCAGCGCCCAGATAAATTCTCAATCGGCGAAACTCCGTGAATCCTGACCTCGATCGTGCAAACCACGATCAACTGCTTTTTTTCGTTTCTTGCAAACAACACGAGGTTCAAGAATGAACAACAAACGTATCATCCGCCTTCAGAAGCTAGTGGTGGTCATCGCCCTAGCCGCCCTGATGATTCCGCTCGCGGGCGCGAACCAAGCCCACGCCGCTGCCAAAGTCCTGAAGTATTGGGCCGGTGGTGAGCCAGATACCATCGACCCACAGGTTGGCAGCTACACTGACGACGTGGCGTGGAACCACGCGATGTTCGCAACCTTGCTCCGCTACGATCACAAGAATACGCCTTCGCCCTATCTCGCCAAAGAAGTCCCAACCACCGCCAATGGTGGCATCAACGCCGACGGCACGGTCTACACCTACCACCTACGTAATGACTGGAAGTGGTCGGATGGCAAGGGCGTCGTCAAGGCGCAAGATGTTGTCTATGCCTTCCAGCGCTTGATCAATCCGAAGACCGCTGGTGGTTACGGTGGCTTTTTGTGCCAGCTCAACACGATTGTGAACGCTTGCCTAAACAGTGAAGACCCGGCGAAAGTCGATCAGAAGGCGCTCGACACGCTGGGTGTCAAGGCCGTCGATGACTTCACCGTACAGTTCACATTGGCGCGCCCGGTTGGTTATTTCAACCAGATCGCCAGCCTGTGGTTCGGTTCGCCCGTCCGCAAGGACAATGTTGAGCGCGCCGGTCTGGCTGACCCCAGTGCCTGGCTCGACCCTGCCAACGGCCCCGTCGTCAGCAGTGGCCCATTTACCATTTCCAAGTGGGATCACAACAAAGAGATCGTCTTCACCAAGAACCCGAACTTTGGTGGCACGCCCGCCAAGCTCGATGAAATCGACGTCTCGCTTGTTCAGGATACCGCCATCAGTTACGCTGGTTTCAAGGCCGGTGAGCTGGATGTGTCTAGTTTCCCGACGGCTGAATACAAGAACATCAAGGCTGATTCGGTGCTGGGCAAGCAATTGATCCAGTATGAGAATTCCTGCTCGTTTTACTTGGCTTTCGATAACACGAAGCCACCCTTCAATGATGAGAAGGTGCGCGAAGCCTTCACTTATGCCCTCGATCGTGACCAGTACGTTCACATCATCGCGCAGGATATCGCTACCAAGCAGTTGTTCTATATGCCGGCAGATGTTGCGGGCGCTGCCCACGATCCCAATCTCGGCAAAGCCCAAGACTTCAATGCGGACAAGGCGAAGGCTGCTCTGGCTGCTTCCAAGTATCCTGATCCGGCGACCTTCCCGGCTGTGAACTTCAACTATGGTGCAGGTGCCAACGGCCAGCGTCGTGCAGACTACTTGCAGGCGCAGTTCCAGAAAATTTTGGGCATCACCATCGTCGAAAACCCGATGGATGCTGCCGTTTATCAGGCCGCTACATCTGACCCAATCAACAAGCTCGCGGGCATGGAAGTTGCGGGCTGGTGCTCGGACTACCTGCACCCGTCGGATTGGCTGTATCCGGTGTTTGGTTCGGGTGGCAAAGCCGGTAACGCGACCAACCTTTCCGGTTTCAACAGCGCGGAATTCGATACGGCAGCACAAAAAGCGGATGCCGAACCCGATCCTGCCAAAGCAGCAGCACTGTACAAGAATGCCGAGTCAGTTTTGGTCAATTCGTTCGCGGTTGCCTTTCTGGAAAACACCATCACCGTTTTGCTGGTGAATCCGAAGGTCACGAACCTGCCCCAGTCCTCGCTGGATGGTGGCTATCCTGGCTCCTTCTGGTTTGAAGAAGTCGATATCAGCGGCTAAATTGCCGATCGTGATCAGCCCAAATGCACTGATCTAAGTAGATGGGGACGAACGAAAGTTTGTCCCCTCTCGTCACCACACTGACAGTTCACAAACGTCCCCTGCGAATAACGATTGGGCAAAGCCTGTTGGGCGTAGGGGCGGTTGGTGAACCTTTCGGCATATGGATCGATCTTCTTAAAAAAAACTCGAAGATATCTGGAAATGACCGGCTCTGAGCGCCGTGCAATAGGTTACTGGAGGTAGAATGCTTGCATACATCGTGCGTCGGATACTGTGGTTGATCCCGGTTTTCATCGCTGTGTCTCTGATCACGTTTGCCCTGATGCACCTGACACCGGGCGGCCCGTGGGATACCGCAACGGCACGTCCAGTGCCGCCCGCTGTGCGTGAAGCGATCAAGGCCAAGTATGGCCTGAATAAGTCGCTGCCTCAGCAGTATGTTGACTATATGTGGAAAGCGCTGCACGGGGATCTGGGGCCGTCATTTTCGGGTACTGTGCCCGTTTCCCAGCAGATTGCCAATGGTTTTCCCATTACGGCATCGTTGGGTCTGGCCGCCGTCATCCTCTCCCTACTTATCGGCATTCCGCTGGGTTTGCTGGCTGCCCTAAGACATAACGGATGGATTGACCAGGTGAGTGTTTTTATCGTCACGATCGGCATTTCTGTGCCGAGCTTCGTGTTGGCAATTCTCTTGATCGTGATTTTTTCAGTCATATTCCATCTGCTCCCCTATCAGTTTCAGCGCGATAGCTGGCAAAGCTGGATACTCCCTGTTGTCATTCTGGCATTGGGTCCAACAGCGCTGATGTTACGCCTGACGCGCTCGACCGCATTAGATGTGCTGAACGAAGACTATGTGCGGACGGCGCGCGCCAAAGGCTTGCCGGCATTTACCGTAAATATCCGCCACGTGCTGCGTAACGCCCTCATTCCGGTCGTCACATTGGTTGGCCCTCTGACCGCGGGTCTCATCACCGGTTCATTTGTGGTCGAAACGCTGTTCGGTGTGCCCGGCATCGGTCGTCAATTCGTTCAGGGTGTGAACAAGCGCGATTATGGCTTGTTGATGGGTGCAACATTGTTCTATACGCTGATCATCGTCATATTCAACTTGGCCGTCGATGTTACCTATACATTTATCGATCCGCGCGTAACGCGGAGTTAAGGGGGTTGCTATGACCACACAAGCGGCACCACTTTCGAGCGCTCAAATCCTGAGCTTGAAAGAACAAGAGACAGCGCGTACGCCAATGCAGCTCGCGCTTGAACGCTTCCGACGCAATAAACTTGCCGTTGTCAGTATCGTGATCGTACTGTTCATGGTGACGATGGCTTTGACCGCTGGAATTTTCGCACCCTTTGCACCCAATTACCAAAGTGCAGATACTCAGGATGCGCCGCCCGGCTTTGTTGATCCAGTCATGCACAAGACCAACCTTCTTGGCTCCGATAACCTGGGGCGCGATATTCTGACCCGCCTGATGTACGGCTCAAGGGTTTCGCTGGCCGTTGGTTTCGTGGCCGAGTCGATTGTGCTGCTGATTGGTGTACCACTTGGTCTGATCGCCGGGTTCTTCGGCGGCTTGGTCGACAACTTGATTATGCGCTTCACGGACATTATGTATGCCTTCCCAGACCTACTGTTCGTGATCATCATCATCTCAGCTTTTGGGCGTTCCTTATGGGTCATATTTATTGCGCTTGGTCTTGTCAGTTGGGTCGGCATGGCAAGATTGGTGCGCGGCCAAGTGATGCAGGTCAAGCAGATGGATTATGTGCTCAGCGCCCGTAGCATCGGCGTCCGTTCAATAGGATTAATGGGCCGCCACGTGCTCCCAAATATTTTAGGCCCGATCCTGGTGGTGGTCACGTTGGGTATTCCGGGGACGATTATCGCCGAGGCCACCCTGACCTATCTGGGTCTCGGCGTTGATCCTTCCACGCCGTCGTGGGGCACGATGGTTGCTGGCTCTTTTGGCGAAATCTATTCCAGCCCGTCACAGGTGATGATCCCGGCGCTGGCAATCGCAATCATTACACTGACATTCACGTTCGTGGGTGATGGTGTCAGCGACGCGCTCGATCCGCGCCGGAAGTAAGAGAACCTCACCCCAACCGCCAGATTCACCTCACCCCCAACCCCCTCTCCGTAATCACGGCGAGGGGGAGTCGAAACCGTGGCAATCGCATCTAAACTGCGCGCATAATGCGGACGTGGCCTGCCGCGTCCGTTCGATCCTGCGTTACCCCTCGCGGCACAGTTGATGTACACTGTCCCCTGTGAAACGCACACGATTTGTTTTGTCTATTTTGCTGCTGCTGACGTGGTTGGCGAATGCGCCATCCCCCGTGTTGGGCCGCGCCACTAACCCGCCACACCTCGGCTATGGCGTACATTTCGCGCCGAACACCAACGTCAATCCGAGTTTGGTGAGCGCGCTCGGCATGGATTGGGTCAAAATTTATGATCCAGGCATGGCCGCGCTGTTTCCCGGCAAGCGAGTCCTGTATCGAATGGATTTGCATTGGCCGAACGACTGGACTGCCTTTCGGAGCGATGTGATGAGCGCCGCGCGCGCGTTGGCTGGGCTGCCGATCACGGCGGTCGAAGTCGGCAACGAGCCGAATCTGATCAACGAATGGATTCAGACGCCCAACGCCTGGCAGTATACGCAAATGCTGCGCGTCGCCTATACCGAGATCAAAGCCGCCGCGCCCGATATGATCGTCGTCAGCGGCGGACTCGCGCCCACGATTACGACGCCCGGACGCGGCGCGGTCAACGATCTGGAGTTCGCGCAGGAGATGCTCGATAATGGCGCGGGGCAATGGCTGGATGCGTTCGGTTATCACCCCTACGGCTACGATCAAGCGCCCGAAGTCTCGCCCGATGCCCACGAACTGGTCTTCCGGCGGACGGAGCGGCTGCGCGCGATCATGGAGGCGCACGGTGTCTTCAAACAAGTCTGGCTGACAGAGTTCGGCTGGCTGCGCGATCCGGGCGAAGATGGCGTCTCATGCAGCGAGAACGATCCCGAATTCAAGGGTTTTTCGTGGTTGCGCGTATCGGGTCAAACGCAGGCAAATTATCTGGTGCGCGCCTTCCAATATGCCGATGCGCACTGGCCCTGGGTCGGGCCGATGTTCGTCTGGAATCTGAATTGGAGTCAGCAGCCGGGGCTAGGCGACTGTAATCAGATGCGCTGGTTTGCGCTGCTGCACAAGGACGGCTCGCCGACAGTCGCGTTCGGGCGTTTGCAGCAGTTGGAGCACCACGTCAGTGATTATCTGCCGCACCTCGAACTGCACGCCGATGCCATGTCGGTCACAGTATCGTTGGCGTGTCTACACCGGGTGGCCGTCGGCAGTTTCACGATCGAAAACACCGGTTATCCCGCGCCCACGGTGCTAACCATCGAACCCGCCAACGGTCCCGATCCGCCTTTCGCGGAGGTTGCGCCGTCGCGGGCGCGGGCGGGCGATATGGTGGGCGTATTCGTCAATCCGGCGGGGCTGCATACACCCGGCCAATACACGATTCACGTCAATGTGCGCGCCGTGATCAACGGACGTCCGTTGTCGCAGCAGGTACAGGGCTACGTCGTGGTGCAGCAAAGCGATCTGATCTGTGGGTGACTCGATTCACCTCACAGCACCCGTTCAAGCTGCACCGTGAACGTGCTGCCTTTGCCCAATGTACTTTGTGCTGCGATCTGACCGCCGTGCCGCTCGACGATCTCCTTGGTGATCGTCAGCCCTAAGCCTGTCCCACCGATCGCACCATCGTTGACCCGAAAGAATGGCTGGAAGATGCGTGGCAACAGATCCGGCGGGATGCCGATCCCGCTGTCCTGAATCGACATTTCGGCGAGTCCGGCGTCATTGATCCCTAAACTCACCCGAATCTGGCCGCGCGACGGCGTGTAGTTAATCGCGTTGATCAGCAGGTTCGTGATCACCTGTGTGATACGCCCCGGATCGGCATTGATGAAGATCGCATCGGGCGGCAGTTCCGCGATTAATATGATCTGTTTGCGATCGGCCTCGGCGCGCTGCATGGCGACCACCTCGCCGATCAAATCCCCGAATGCGACGACCTGCCGCGCCATCGGAATCACGCCGCGCTCGAAGCGACTCACATCGAGCAAATCTTCGACGAGGCCGCGCATTCGATCGGCAGTCGTATCGAGCTTGTGCAGGTGGTTATCCAGGTCGGTTGGTTGGCGGCGGATCAAATAGATCGTGGTTTGCAAGTTGGTGAGCGGCGTCCGCAGTTCGTGCGAGGCATTCGCCACGAAACGCGATTTTTGCGCGTTCAGTTCTTTTTCCTGGCTGATGTCGCGGATCACCGTCATCACGCCCGCGATCCGACCATTGAGCGCAGTCAAAGGCGTGCAGGTCAACGCAGCATCGAATTCCGTCCCGTCTTTGCGTCGCAGCCGTAGTTCACCGCGCCAGATACCTTCGCGCAGCAGACCGTCTTCGATGCGATCGTTCAGGCGCGCGAAGTCCTCGTCGCTTAGCCCCACCATCCGAAAAATATCGAGGTAATGTTGATATTCGCGCGCGATGTCTTGGCTGGTATAGCCCGTCATACTGGTCATGGCGCGATTGATATAGCGGCTGTGCGACGATTCCTCGTGGTAGATCAGCCCCTCGCCCATGCCGTCGAGGATGGCGGTCAGCTTGGCGCGCTCCCATTCCAGATCAGCTTCGGCGCGCTTCCGTTCGATTGCATAGCGCAGCGTGCGCACCAACACATTCGAGTCGGTTCGCCCCTTGACGAGATAATCTTGCGCGCCCTCCTGCACCGCCTTGATCCCGGTCGTTTCATCGTGATCGCCAGTCATCACGACGATCGGGATGGCGGGCGCGAGCGCATGGACGCGCATCAGCGTTTCGAGTCCGGCGCTGTCGGGCAGCGAGAGATCGGTCAGCAATAGATCGAATGACCCAGAGGCCAATTCGCGCAGGCCGATTTCGAGCCGCTCGGCCACCGTCAACTGGAAACTGACGCTTGTCGATTCGGCCAGCATTTCACGAATCAGCCGGGCATCGCCAGGATTATCCTCGATCAATAGGATATGGATCGCTTGTGGGAACATCGCTCACCCCTATACTGTGCTCGTGTTACCCATGCGGCAGCCGCACGATCGTCAGCCAGAAATCCTCGACGCCCTGCACCACCTTGAGGAACTGATCGAGATCGACGGGCTTGACGATATAGCAGTTGGCGTGCAGATCGTAGCTGCTCAGAATATCGACTTCAGCGGCGGAAGTTGTCAGCACCACCACCGGAATCCGCTTGAGCACTTCGTCGGCTTTGATCTCCGCCAGCACTTCGCGGCCATCTTTGCGCGGCAGGTTCAGATCGAGCAGGATCAGGTCGGGTCGGGGCGCGCGCGCATATTGTCCGCGCTGCTGCAAAAAGGCCATCGCCTCGATGCCATCAGGCACCACTTCGAGTGTATGCAGGATTTTGCCGTCTTTGAGCGCCTCGCGTGTCAGTCGCGCGTCGCCCGGATTATCTTCGACCAAGAGGATGTGAATGGGTGTGGTCTCCATGCGTGATCAGCCTTTCGCGGGAAGATAAAAATAGAACGTTGCGCCGTCGCCGGACACTGATTCGACCCAGATACGGCCGTTGTGCCGCTCCACAATCTTCTTGCAGATCGCCAGCCCGATGCCCGTACCAGGGTATTCGGCGGCGGTGTGCAGACGTTTGAAGATGACGAAGATGCGCTCGACATATTGCGGCGCGATCCCAATCCCGTTGTCCCGCACCGAAAATAACCAGCCCAGATTATAGCGCCCCGCCATGATATGGACGCGCGGCGGCTCTGTGCCGTGAAACTTGATCGCGTTGCTGATCAGGTTTTGGAACAGCGCGATCAGATGCACCGGATCGCCCTGGATGGTGGGCAGCGGATCGTGTGTCACTTCGGCGTGATTATCGGCGATGGCAAGCTGCAAGTTGTCGAGCGCCTGTTGCAGCACGCGCTCGCAATCGGTCGCCACGAACGGCTTGCCTTGTGTGCCCACCCGCGAATACGCCAGCAGCGCGTTGATTAGCGCCTGCATTCGGTGTGTCCCATCGACGGCATAGGCGATGAACTCGTCGGCATCGGCGTCGAGCTTGCCCTGATAGCGCTTCGCCAATAACTGCACGTAGCTGGTAATCATGCGAAGCGGCTCTTGCAGATCGTGCGAGGCGACATAGGCGAACTGTTGCAGTTCCTCATTCGAGCGCGTCAGTTCGTCCATCATGCGCCGCAGATCACTTTCGGCGCGCTTGCGATCGGTCACGTCGCGCACGACTGAGAGCACCTCATCCGCGCCACATACGACCATGCGCGCCTCGAAGATGTGCGCTTCGTCGGCCAATACTTGCCCATACTCGAAAATCTGCATGGCACCGCCCTCCAG
>JBBRMW010000002.1:0-73867 GCA_038230635.1 Aggregatilineales bacterium
AATTAAACACCACGCCTTGAAGAACCTCACCCCCGGCTTCTCTCCGTCCTCACGGAGTGTGGTGACGGAGAGGGGGTTGGGGGGTGAGGTGAATGCGCGAATTTTATCTGGTTTTACCATGAGTTGGCAAGCAAAAAACAGGCAGCGCGTTAAATTGCCTGATTAATGTGTCATCGCCGCTTTGTCGGCGGCTCCGGCGTTAAAGCGCGCTTGTTCTTTATCACGCGACATATCTTCGATGGTCTTGGTATGAAGCCGAGCCGCACCTTCCGTTTGGATAAGTTCAACCCGTGTGCCGTCACGCTTGGCCTGTTGCAACCGCTCCTGTGCTACGGGAACTTCGGCTTGGAATTGAGGTAGCCACGCGGCTTGTGCGACGAGCATGTCGTCGGTCATTTGCCAAACTTCTTCGGGGTTGCACACCGCACCGACCAGCGGATCATGCAGCATTGCCTGCTTTAGCAGTGTGATATTCCCCTGAACGGCGGCTTCCATACCCATTTCCTGGACACGGACGCTCACCGCACAGGTCGCCGCACACGCCAGCGGCAGATCGCCCACCACCGGCATATTGATGCCATTTTTGTCTACGTATCCAGGAATTTCGATCGTGCAGCCATCGGGCAAATTCGGGATATGACCGTGATTGGGGACATTGAAATGTCCGCGATAGACGCGACCCGTCTCCAACGCCTCAATGATATACGAGCCATGCTCTTCGCTGCGGTTTTCAGGTGTAAACTGCGGCGGATCGGCCTTCATCCAATTCGGAAAATCCGTCTCGAACCAGTTGCGACCTTCTGTGCAGACGCGGAGATAGCCGCCCGTTTCACCATTAATCCAACTTGACAGATCGATCCATTTTGGAATCTCATCGGTGCGTTTGCGATACCAGGGCAGATATTCGCTCAAGTGTCCGTTCGATTCGGTACTGTAGTAGCCAAAACGCCGCAGGACATCAATGCGAACTTTTTCCGTTTGCGGAAACGTCGAATGCGCTTCGAACAATGCCAACATATGCGGGATCATGTCCATGCCCCGCCACTGCACTTTGACAAACCAGGTTTGGTGGTTGATCCCTGACGCAACCACATCGACCTCACGCCGATGCAGCGTTTCATCCGGCGCAAGCATCCCTTGCTGCTTCGCCCAATGTTCGATGCAACGGGTGATTTGCCAATGTGCGCCCTGCACCCCGTGACACAAGCCAATGGTTGGTACCCCGCCGTATTTGTTGCACGCCCACGTATTCATCGCCATGGGATTCGAGTAGTTCAATAACAGGGCAGTCGGTTTGGCAACTTCTCGAATATCGCGGCAAATATCGAGCAATACCGGGATTGTCCGTTGGGCGTACATGATGCCGCCCGCGCAAATCGTATCGCCCACACATTGATCGACACCGTACTTGAGCGGAATATCAATATCAGTTTGAAAGGCTTCCAAGCCACCCTGTCGAATCGTGCAAATGACATAATCGGCGTCGGCGATGGCGGCACGCCGATCCAGCGTCGATTCGATGGTCGCGGGTAGGTAATTGGCTTGAACGTCTCGGCGACAAAGCTGCGTAACCATATCCAGGTTGTGTGCCGAAATGTCGGTAAAGCTAAATGTCGTTTCAGTCAGTTCAGGAACAGTCAATAAATCGGCGACCAGTTTTCGGGTGAAGCCAATTGAGCCTGCCCCGACCATTGCAATTTTTATGGACATAAACCCCTTAAATACGATATATTGAATGTGAATATGGTAAAACCGTTATGGTAATCGGTAAATAGTCTAATTTTGTTTGGTTATGGTCTAATTGTGAACGCAAATCTGACTGCTCTGAGCCGTGATCTTCAGCGCTTGCACGCGGCATATAGTGCCAGTAATCTCGTGGGCCGCACTGCGAATACACACTGTGGTTTTGAGACGCGCCAGGATCCCAAACAGTATGATTATGATGGTTTGAAGCGTGGCGCAGACCCCGCCCATCCCTATCTGGTATTTCAATATACATTCAAGGGGTGGGGTTCCTATACGACCCACAACCAAACCTATAAAATATTGCCGGGCACGGCTTTTAACGCCTTTATCCCGTCACCACATCGGTATTTTTTGCCCCAGGAATCCGCGGAGTGGACTTTTTTTTGGCTGTTGGTGAGCCACCCCTATGTGGTTGACCGTATGTCCCGCCGTCAGGTTGAAACAGGACCGGTATTTCCGCTCACAGCGAGTGATGGCTTATTTTTACAGGCTGTAACCCTGTTTGAGCACATATGTGAAGATCGCTTTTCGGATGAATATGCCGAGGAGCAGATGCTGTTCAGCTTTATGCTTGAATATGAACGGTATGCCCATCGCACGAACTACCAGCAGCCAAAACGCGATCAACTGCTTTCGGAGGTGCGCACGTATGTCTTGAAAATGCTGCACAGGCCCGTTGGCAGCGCAGAACTTGGCGCTTTGTGGGGAATGAGTCGCAGCAACTTCGCCCACTATTTCAAGGGCGTGACGGGGCTTTCGCCAGCCAAATTTATACGATCGGTACGCTTGGAAGAAGCGGCTTTCCGATTACTCCACACCGAGCAAATTCTCGAAACCATTGCGCACGAAACAGGCTTCGCCGATGCCACGCATTTTTGCAAAGCCTTTCGCCAATTTTATCATCTCAGTCCTGGGCAGTATCGCCGCCAAATCAGAGGATAAGCGCCGCGCAAAATGATTATACACAAGGCTATGGTTATCAATTCTGGCGCTGCCAACATGGTGCAGACCAAGCCGGCGGCGTGTTCGGTCAGTGTTGTATCGTGATGCCCGAACAGGATGCCATCCTTGCTTTCACGGGTGGCATCGAAGTCTTTGAAGAAGCATTCCCCATCCGTATTCACGGAGAGGAGTCGAGCGATTGTTTGTGACACACCGTGCGGCGCGGGGGTGTCAAGCCACCGCGCTGTGGTTACAGAGAGTGAGTCGGGGGTGAGGTTCGGGTTTGAACCTTAGCGCGTTTGCGTGACCTTCGTCAGGCTGCGCGGCTTGTCGAGCGATCGTCCCTTCGCGCGAGCGACCATCAACGCCAGGAATTGACCAGGCACCGCCGTCACGATCGGCGACAGCCACTCTGGTACGCCCGTTGGCAGCCGCACCGGGACCGCCGCCAGATCGAGCGCCTCCGTCCCATCGCTGATTACCGTCAGATCGGCATCGCGGTCGATCAATTCGCGCAGCAAGCCGACGGTATCCTCGTAAATCGCGCCGCTTGGCACAATCGCCACCACCGGAAAATTCGCCTCGATCATCGCTTTCGGGCCGTGCCGAAAATCCGCCGTGCTGTATGGCTCGGCCACCACATACGACAGTTCTTTGAGCTTCAGGGCAATCTCGAAAGCGGTCGCGTAGTTATAGCCACGTCCGAGCATCACGCAATATTCCATGAAGCGGTAGCGTTCGGCGCGCGCCGCAATATCCACGCCGCTGCCCAGCGCCGCATCGACCAACGCTGGCAAGCCGTCCAACTGCGCGAGCATGTCTGAATTGCCCGCCAAATGCGCGGTCAGGATCGCCAATGTCGTCAACTGCGCTGTGTACGTTTTGGTGGCCGCCACGCTGAGTTCGGGACCCGCACCGAGCGCCAAATGATGCGCCGCCGTCGTCGCCAAAGGCGAGTCTGGATTATTGGTGATCGCCAGCGTGAGCGCGCCTTGAGCCGCCGCATCCGACACCACTTGCAGAATATCTGGACCGCTACCTGACTGCGAGATGCCGATCACGACCGTATCGCGGTAGTTCAATGGCTTCCCATACAGGGTACTGATCGAAGGGGCGGCCAGCGCGACCGGCAGCCCCAAGTGAATCCCGAACAAATATTGGGCATAACGGGCGGCGTTATCCGACGTACCCCGCGCCGCGATCAGCACATAGCGCGGATCGGCAGCGCGAATGGCGGCGGCCACCCCCACGAATGTCTTGTCTTCGAGCAATTGCGCGATCACGGCGGGCTGCTGGCGAATTTCAGTTTCAAGGATCGAATCGGTCAATGGCATACACGGCTCCGGTTTGTTGTTGATAGGGTTCATTGTGGCAGGACGCGGCGGAAACCATCCGCATCGGCGCTGGCGACGGGTTCTTCGGTATACGTATCGACGAGTCCCTGACTGTTTACACGCAGTTGCGCATGATAGTTGCTCGTCATCGACTCGAATTGATAGACCGCGCCCAGTTTATCCGTCTCGACGCAGGTGTAGCGCTGATGCTGCAAGTTGTAGCGCAGATCGGGCACGGTGAAATAGGCAACCGCGATCTCCGCCGACTGTCCCGGCTTCAGACCGAGCCGCCGAATCGATTGCGTGTTGGTGAACGGCGTCACCGACAGATCGACATCAAGGCAGCCCTCCAGTTCGGGGATCGACTCACCGGGCGGCGTTGACCAGTGCCCCGCGCCATCGGAACGCACGGTGACGGAATATGGAATCTCGGCATCTAGCAATTGGAGGTGAATATACGCGACCGCCCAATGCGCATCGCATTCGATCTCGTAGCGCAGACGAAATGGGTTGTTTTTTTCGACGCCGATGACCAGCCCATTGGCCGAAATCGCCGACTCGGACTCGATAAGATGTAAATGCTCTAAACCGGGTTGCTTCGTCGGAATCCACATAACTTGCTGATGCACGCGCTCTCCGCCTTTCGTTCCAAGACTGAATATCGAAAACTCTGGATAGCGTTTATTGTACCCGGTTTGCGAAGTTTGGCCGCACCCGTAGAGAGCAGGACAACATGAGCTTTCGAGATTATGCGCTAAAATAGCCCCAATCAGGAGACTTGGGGGCTAAAATGACCGATCATACGCTCACAGTAACCATGTCGGACGAACTATACAGTCGCCTTCAGCAAATTTCCGATACGACCGCACAGCCGCTCGAAGATGTGTTGGTACAACAGCTTCGTGAAGCGCTGATCGATTTGTCCGATCTGCCAGATGATGAACAAACGGAATATGCCACATTCAAGTACCTATCTGATGCGACGTTACGAACGATCGCCCGCGAACAGATGCCTCAAACCATCCAGAATCGCATGGTTTATTTGGGCGATCGTCATTCGCGCAGAACCATCACGCCCCCCGAACTCAGTGAATATACGGCTTTGGTTCAAGAGGGCGAGAAATTGATATTGCGCAAAGCGTGGGCGGCGGGCGTCTTGATGGATCGCGGCTACCCGATTACTTCGGCAGATATGGCTGCTTGAAGTCGTATCCGCGACTCCTGATCAATCACTAACCAGCTTCATTCTCATGCGATTATTTGTGTACGGCGATCTCGTGATCGATATCTGCCTGAACATCGACCAGTGGGCGGGCGCGGGCGACGATGCCATCGTGAACCGTGCGGCGCTGCTGCCAGGCGGCTCGGCGGCGAACTGTGCGGTGGTGGCGGCCAAGCTCGGCGCGGCGGTGTCGTTTATCGGTTCGGTGGGGCGCGATCCGCTGGGACAATCGGCGATCGATGATTTGCGCACGGCGGGCGTCGATACACGCTGGCTGCATCAGGTCGATGGGACGACGGGATTGGTGGTGCTCGTAATCGATGGCGCGGGTGAGCATACTTTTTTGTCGTATCGGGGCGCGAACGATACGGCGCTCCCGGATGAAGCGCTGCCCGATGATTTCCGCACCGACGATTACTTGCACCTATCGGGCTACAGCTTCCAAACGGAGCCATCACGGCAGGTTGCGTTACGCCTGATCGCCAGAGCTAAGGCAGCCGGAGCGCCTATTTCGCTCGATTCGTCGTTCAACTTTGCGGGGTCGCCGGAAGCGCTCACAATTTTGGCCGACCTGGACTTTTTCTTCCCCAACTGGACAGAAGCGCAACTGCTCACCCACGCCGATACACCTCAAATGGCTGCAACCATTTTGCGTGGGCGCGGCGTCGACACCGTGATTATCAAACTGGGGCGCGACGGCTGCTATCTCGATACCGCCGATGATCAACGCCTAATCGCGGCATACCCGGTCGATCGAATCGCCGATACGGTCGGGGCGGGCGATGCGTTTTGCGGCGGATTCTTGACCGCAATCGGCTGGGGGTTATCGCCCGCTGACGCCGCCCAACTCGGCCATGAGGCTGCCGCAAGCGTGATCGGGCAGGCGGGTGGTCATGCGGGCGCGCCGACTTTAGCCGAAGCCATCGAACGGATACAAGCGAGCGGTAATTTTGATTTGGCGTCGCGCCTAACCGCCCATCTGCGATATGATCATTAGATCACAAATGCCCTCACCCCAACCCCTCTCCCTCATGGCGAGGGGCTTTGCTCACCTTTCCCACCGCTTGCGTGGGGGAAAGGTGCCGGGGGATAGAGGGTTTTTCCACCCAATACCAAAATCAGGAGTTCACAGTTCCCATGCCACATGATCGCACCCGTTTTACGCAGCTTTTTCCCGCTAAGCCGACCATCGGCACGATCCACTTGAAGGCGCTGCCCGGTTCGCCAGAGTACGCGGGACAGATCAAGCCGATCGTCGAAGCGGCGGTGCGAGACGCCGAAACCTACGAGCGCGAAGGCTGCGACGGCATCATCATCGAGAATTTCTTCGATGCGCCATTCTTCAAAGATCAAGTTGGCGCGGAAACGGTCGCGGCAATGGCGAAGGTGGCGACGATTATCCGCGCGCAGACGAACCTTCCGCTGGGAATCAACGTTTTGCGCAACGATGGCCTCAGCGCGATCGCTATTGCGACGGCTTGCGAGTGTCAATTCATCCGTGTAAACGTGCTATCGTGGGCGATGTTGACCGATCAAGGGGTCATCGAGGGCAAGTCGGCGCAGATTTTACGCTTTCGGCGCGCGCTGCAATCGGATGTTTTGATCCTGGCCGATTGTCTGGTGAAACATGCCGTGCCGATCGCGCCGCAGTCGATGGAACTGGTTGCGCTCGACACCTGGGAGCGTGGCGGTGCGGACGCGATCATCGTCAGTGGAACGGGTACGGGCAAGGCCACCGATCTTGAGGATGTGGTGGCGGCGCGACGCGGTGCGCCCGATGTGCCGATCTTGATCGGCAGTGGCATGACACGCGATAACGTCGGCGCCTTTCTGCCGTTGACCGATGGCTTCATTGTCGGGACGTATTTCAAGCGTGACGGCGCGGTCGGCAATCCGGTCGATCCTGAGCGGGTGCGTGGATTTGTGGCTGCCAAGAACGCGGCACGTTCCTAAATGGCTCGATACGAGAAGAAGACGGGCGGCCATGTCGGGCCGCCCATCGTGAGTTACGCCGCACGCGGCATATACAGCGGGTTATCCTTGACGATCAGCGCAGCCGCTTTGTAGACGCCGTTGGCATTGACGAAGTAATCGTACAACACCGCGACGAACCGGAAGCCATTTTTGAGCTGTGCCGTCAACGTCGGGTCGGTCAGTTCGCCCAGCACGACCTTCTGGCAGTACGTTTGGATCGACATTTTGTCGGCATGATTGACATAGCCGGGCAGCATTCCGCCCGCGATCTGACCCCGTAAGCCCAGCCGTTCGATCAAGGCGGTGCGCGCTTCGTACAGTTTGCGCCCGATGCCGAGGCGGCGATAGTCTGGGTGGACGTTCATATCCGCGCCGTACAGCCACACGCCATGCGGGTTGTGGCCGCTCAGCCAGCCGTGATCGATGATGTCGAGGAAGCTGTGCTGCGGATTGGCAAAGTCGAAGTTCATCCGCATCGTCGAGGTTGACGCGACCGGTACGCCGTCAACCAGTGCGACAAACTGCCCTTCCGGGAATAAGCGCACATGGTTCATAAAGTGCTCCACCTTGAGATGTTCGTCGGAGTGCAGCGTTGGGAACACGATCGGTTGCAGCGCTGCGAGCGCCGCGACGTGATCGGCTGTCGTATTCGTGATAGTAACGTTTTGCGTTTGCATAATAGCTTCGCGCAGTTTGGGGACAAGTGTCCGTTCCCAAATCGCTTACCTCCCTTCCGAGATTTCAAGGAGCACCTGCTCCAGAACATCGAGTGATTCGTGCAACTGATCGTCCGTGATCACCAGTGGGATCAGGAAACGCAGGCAGTTGCTGTATAATCCGGCGCGGATCATGATCAGGCCGCGTTGCGTGGCGGTCTGGATAATCTTGAGCGTCAGGTCTTTGGCGGGCGTTTTGGTCGTCCGGTCGGTAACGAGTTCGACAGCCAGCATTGCGCCGAGGCCGCGTACATCGCCCACCAGTTCGAATCGATCGCGCCAGCTTTCGAGCCGTTCGCGCATGATGCCGCCCAAATAGACTGCTCGTCCCGGCAAATCTTGCGCGGTCAGCAGTTTGATCGTTTCGATCGCGGCCACACACGTCAGCGGATTGCCGCCATAGGTGCCGCCGATGCCACCCGGATTCGGCGCGTCCATCACATCGGCACGCCCCGTCACCGCGCTGATCGGCATCCCCGCACCGAGCGATTTGGCCGTGACGATCATGTCCGGCTCAACCCCCAGATCGGTGTAATGCTCGATGGCGAACATCTTACCTGTGCGTCCAAATCCGGTCTGAATCTCGTCCGCGATCAGCATCATGCCATGCTCTTTACAGCGCTTGGCGACATGCTGCATATAGCGCGGCGGCACGGGGATAAAGCCACCTTCGCCCAAAACGGGTTCGATAATGACCGCCGCCACTGCCGAGGGATCGACTTGCGACACCAGCGCATAATCGAACGACGTGATACACCAATCGGTGAATTCGTCCTCGGTCATCTGGGCGGGACGGCGATACAAATAGGGGAAGCCGAGCCGATATACGTCCGACGCGAACGGCCCGAAGCCCTTCTTGAACAGATCGTATTTGCTGGTCAGCGTCATGGTGAGCAGCGTCCGCCCGTGATAGGCGCCCTCGAAACAAATGATGGCGGGGCGGCCTGTAAAGGCACGCGCGCAGCGGATCGCATTTTCGACGGCTTCAGCGCCGCCATTGGAGAGAACTGTCTTCTTGGGGAAATTGCCGGGCATCAGCCCATTGAGCATTTCGCAGAGCTGCACGTAGGATTCGGTGGTACCGACCAACGCGCACAAATGGAGGAGTTCTTCGGCCTGCTGTTTGATCGCCGCCACGACGGTCTCAGGCGTATGGCCTGCCGCGAGCACACCAATGCCGCCCGCGAGATCGATGAAAGTGTTGCCATCCACATCGGTCACCAGCGCACCATGCGCACTTTGGGCGACGACTGGCGTGGATCGGCTTAATCCGCGCACGACTGCAGCATCGCGCCGCGCGAGGATAGCTTGCGCCTTGGGTCCAGGGATTTGGGTTCTAACCTGGATCACATGCGTTGAAACGTCCATCATAATAAGGTTCCTTGTCTAGGTATGCAAAAACGCGCGCGGTCGCCTGTAGCAATGGCATCAGGCGTAACGACTTCGGACGCTGTGGCTCAGTCGAACTGGGTGATAAGATCAGGGTCATACCGTGTGGGTACTCCATCAGAAACTATTACCGAATGGGTAGTAGTATACCATAGATTCTTTAATGCCGCTTAACTTCGGTCAAGCTGTACGAATATAGAACGCACCAAGACGGCATATATGCCGAACTTCGAGCGAGGCAGTGGAAGCAGACGAACGCGGCACGCCACCATCCCCTACAAGCGACGCCGTTCTTGTAGGGCACGTGCAAAGTCCGTTTACCCCACCCCCAACCCCTCCCCATTTCATGGAGAGGGGCGCCCGGAGACGGTTGATTCCCCCTCTCCACGCCAGTGGGGAGGGGGCTAGGGGGTGGGGTAAATAGGCGTCTGAATGGTTCTTGCCGACTTTGCAACAGCCTTGGCCGTTCTTGTAGGGACATGGCCTGCCACGTCCGCTAGATGGTACAATCCGCGGTCAAGCACTTTCACCTGAAAATTCAATATTCTGCACTTAGGAGTTTTTGATGACCGTATCGCCTGAAACTGCCGTCCCCGCCGCCTTCGGTGAAAAGTATGGCAAACCGCCCCAGGTCGTGGCACGCGCACCGGGACGTGTCAACCTGATTGGCGAACACACCGACTATAACGATGGCTTTGTGCTGCCCGCCGCGCTCGACAAGGCAATGATGATCGCGGCTTCGCTGCGCGACGACCGCACCGTGAACGTCCATTCCGTCGATTTCAATAATGACGCAAGTTTTTCGTTGGATGCTCTGCGCGCGCCGGATATAAACCCCGCGACGACGTATCCGCGCGGTGTATTGTGGCTGCTCGGCGAAAAAGGCCACACCATTCGCGGCATGGATTTGGTGTTGGGCAGCGATGTGCCGTTCGGCGCGGGTTTGAGTTCGTCGGCGGCCACGGCGATCGCTATGATCGAAGCGACGACCGCATTACTCAATATCACGCTGACGGCAAAAGAAAAAGCGTTGTTCGGCGTCGAGATCGAGCACCAATTTATCGGCGTGCGAACGGGTGTCATGGATCAGTTGATCTCGGTGCTCGGCCAGAAAGATCACGCATTGCTGATCGACTGTCGCACCCTCGAAGGGACACCGATCCCGATTCCAACGGGGGTTAGTTTGCTCACGTTGGATACGGGCAAGCGCCGCGAACTGACCAATACCGAATACGGCAAGCGCCGCGAGGAGTGCGAAGAAGCGGCGCGCTTGCTCGGCGTCAAAGCCTTGCGCGATGTGACGCCCGAACAACTGGCCGCCAACGCTGATAAATTGCCCGAAACGATCGAGCGCCGCGCCGCGCACGTCGTCAACGAGGATGTGCGTACCCTGCGCATGGCGGATTCGCTTCGGGCAGGCGATCTGGCGACGGCAGGGCGCTTGATGAACGAAGGGCACGCCAGCTTGCGCGATATGTTTCAGATCAGCATTCACGAACTGGACGTGATGGCCGATCTGGCGCAGCGCGAAGCGGGTTGTTATGGCGCGCGCATGATGGGCGGTGGCTTTGGCGGCGCCGTGATCGCGCTGGTCAAGGATGAGGCGGTTGCTGGTTTTTCGGAGCGTGTCGCTGAGGCGTACAATGCTGCGACCCACCTGCGCGCATACATTTACGCCGCGCATCCGGGCGCGGGCAGCAGCGTCGCGTGGCTAGGGAAAGAACCTCACGCCCCAGTCCCTTCTCCATAACACAGCGACGGGGAGTCGAAAAGACGCCCCCGTTTTGCATAATCATCGCCCTTTGTCGAAAAGGAATCGTGCGGATCGCCCCCTCTCCGTGAGGACGGAGAGGGGTGGGGGTGAGGTAAATCCGGGTTGAGCGGCCTTTCAGCCGAGGTACAGCGTCAACTTGCTCGCCAATTCACGCAGATCGATCGGTTTTGACACATAATCGTCGCAGCCCGCTTGCAGTGCTTTTTCACGATCGCCCACCATCGCGTGCGCTGTCAACGCAATGATCTTGATATGATTCAATTCGGGGATCGCTTTGATACGGCGCGTGGCCGTCCAGCCATCCACCTGCGGCAGCGATAGATCCATCAAAATCAGATCAGGATGCTCGGTGCCTGCTTTCGTGACCGCCTCCTCGCCATCGCCCGCGACGACAACTTCGTAATCCAGCGACGAGAGCACATCGGTTATCAAAACGCGGTTATCAGGATTATCCTCGACAACAAGAATGCGACCAGCCATGCGTTGTGAATCCTTCCATGAATGCGCCACATTATAACAGGTTAACGATCGTCTGCTCAGAGCGAATTTGGCGAAAATGGAATGACATTTCGTGGGGTTTCACCGTAGATTCTTAAAACGGATTATACTTATGGTACACGTATGCCTGCCTTCTGGGGGATAAAACCATGAGCAACAGCGCCAAAAGCAGCTTTCTGTTCGGAATTTATTTGGTCATTTTCGGGTTGACGGCGGTCGTCGTTCCCACCATTCCGTTATCGCTTTTCGGCTTTGCGCAAACCACCGAGATTTGGTTTCGCTTTGCGGGCATGTTGGGATTTTTGCTGGGACTGTACTATATCCTGGCCGGACGCGAGAATGTGCGCGCATTTTTCCGCTGGACCGTCTATGTACGGCCACTCGTGATCGTATTCCTAACCGCGTTTGTCCTGCTCGGACTCGCGCCGCCAGCCCTGATCTTGGTTGGAGTGATCGATCTGCTCGGCGCGATCTGGACAGGTTTAGCACTGCGCTCCGAGGATCGCGCCGCCTAGAATCGCTGCGGGCGAACAGCGGACTCGGTCTGCCGCATCCGTCAGGGCACGTGCAAAGTCGGCAAGAACGATGAAGACGCCCATTAACCCCACCCCCTAACCCCCTCCCCACTGGCGTGGAGAGGGGGAATCACCGCCTCCGGCCTCCCCTCTCCATAAAATGGGGAGGGGCTGGGAGTGGGGTTAACGGACTTTGCACGTGCCCTGCCGCATCCGTTAACGACCCTTGTCGGGCGTGCGCGGCTGTGGTAACATGTGACCTGCCTTATTCAAAAAGTCAAGAGGATGCTCCATTATGGCGATGTGCGAAACCTGCGGCAAGCGCGCGCGGATGGGAAACAATGTCAGCCACTCCAAGCGCCACACCAAGCGCCCTTTCAAGGCGAATATCCAGTCGGTGCATGTACTGGAAAACGAGCGCTCGGTGCGCAAGCAGCTTTGCACCAAGTGTATCAAGGCGCTCAACAAGGTCTAATCCCAGAAGCCAGCCAACCCGCTGGCTTTTTGTATCACCCGCCTGAATCCGATTGTTTAAGCATAAGAAATCTTTTTTCTTCCCATGTCAGATTCACCTGCACCTCCCAAGCCCCACATCTTGTTTTTGATGTCCGATACGGGCGGCGGCCATCGAGCAGCCGCGCGCGCGATCGAGGCCGCTCTGAACATTCGGCATCCGGGCGGCTTCACCAGCGAACTCGTCGATTTGTGGAAGGATTACACGCCCTTCCCGCTCAACACCATGCCCAACGTCTACACACCTTGGATCAACCGCAGTCCCTCCAGTTACGCGGCCTTGTTCTGGCTCAACGATCGATTGATCTCGCGCCGCCGCAGTCCGAGTCGGTTGGTTTCGCGCCAGATGTACCCCGCGATGCGCCGTATGTTCAAAGAGCACCCGGCGGATATTATCGTGTGCGTGCATCCCGTGTTCGTGCGGCCAGCGATCCATGCTTTGCGACGCATGAAAGCCACCATGCCGTTCATTACCGTGATCACCGATTATGCGTGGCCGACCGTCGTCTGGTACGATCCGCGTGTCGATCGCTGCTTGGTGCCGACGCAGCCCGCTTACGACCGCGCCTTGACACTCGGACTTAAACCAGAGCAATTGAGCCTGACGGGTGCGCCCGTGCATCCCAAATTTACGCAAGTCAAGTTGACGCGCGAAGAAGCCAAACGCCAGCTTGGTTGGGAACCGAACCTCCCGGCGGCGCTCTTGGTCGGCGGTGGCGCAGGTATGGGGCCGTTGGTTACGACTGCGCGCGCGATCGATCGGCGTGAACTACCGATCCAATTGGTGATTGTGGCTGGCCGCAATGCCCGGCTCAAAAAGCGCCTGGACGCGATCGAATGGCGGCGTCCGACGCGCGTCTATGGATTTGTGGACAATATGGAAGTGCTGATGACTGCTGCCGACGTGCTGATCACCAAAGCGGGGCCGGCCACCATCACGGAGGCCGCATTGGTCGGTTTACCGCTCGTGCTCAGCGGCGCGATCCGCTTCCAGGAATCGCCGAACACGGAATATGTGGTGCGACAAGGTGCGGGATTGTATGCGCCCGGCGCGGCACGGGTCGCCGAAGCCATGCAAAACCTATTCAGCGATGACGGCACAAAACTCCACGCGATGGCGGAGAGCGTCCGCACATTGGCACAGCCGGATGCGGTTTGGAACATCGCCGACGAAATTTGGTCGTTCGTGCGCCCCTAAAACGCCCGACTCCGCCAAACCACCTCACCCCCAGCCCCCTCTCCGTCACCACAGTGAGGGGCTGTCAATCCACACCGGATCCGCCAAAGATCGAGACAGAGTCGAGTCAGGCACCCCTCTCCGTGAGGACAGAGAGGGGCTGGGGGTGAGGTGAATCCGGCATTTTCGAGATGTGGATAATGGTTAGGTGAGGTTCTTTCCAAATCCAATATAGACACTTAATCACTATTCGGGTAGCATGATACAGGTTTTTCCGCGAATAGGATACAAGCATTCATGGCAAACAAAGTCGTCATCACGGGTGGCGCTGGATTTTTGGGTCTGCACTTGGCACAACGTTTCGCCGTCGATCACGAGGTCGTGCTGTACGACATTGCCGATTTCCCGGCGGATGAATATCCTCACACCGTCGAGAAAATGAAAGGCGATGTGCGCAACCGCTATCGCTTGGAGCGCGCTTTCGAGGGCGCATCGATCGTGATTCACGGTGCGGCGGGGCTGCCACTGCTGCCACGCGACGAGATTATGGGCACGAACGTGCGCGGCACTCAGAACGTGCTCGATGCCGCCAAAGCAACGGGCGTGGGGCGCGTCGTCCACGTTTCTTCGACGGCGGTCTATGGCGTGCCCGAAAAACACCCCCTGTTCGAGACCGATCCGCTGATTGGTGTTGGGCCGTATGGCGAGAGCAAGATCACTGCCGAGCACCTATGCGAACAATACCGCGCTGAAGGCATGATGGTCGCGGTAGTGCGCCCGAAGACATTCATCGGCACGCATCGGCTGGGCGTGTTTCAGATTTTGTATGAGTGGGTCAAGGAAGGGCGCGGCATTCCAGTCATCGGCGATGGCCGCAATCGCTATCAACTGCTCGAAGTCGAAGACCTCGTAGATGCGATCAAGCTGCTGGCGACGCATCCTGACGCTCAGCAGGCGAACAACACCTTCAACGTTGGCGCGGGCGAGTTCAATTCCGTCCAAGAAGATGTTGGCGCGCTGTGCGAATATGCGATGAGCGGCGCGCATGTTATTGCCACGCCCGCCGCACCCGTCAAGGCCGCGCTTGCCATCGCCGAGTCGCTGAAGCTGTCGCCACTCTATAAGTGGGTCTACGGCACGGCAGATAAAGATTCGTTCGTTTCGACCGAGCGCATCGAAAAACTCGGCTGGAAGTCGCAATACAGCAACAGCCAAGCCTTGATCCGTTCGTATCAGTGGTATCTTGACAACTATCACGCCGATGGCAATCAGACAGGCACCCATCACCGCGTGGCCTGGGATCAGGGCGCGCTCAAGCTCGTCAAGCGTTTTCTTTAACGATGGCTGTCCCCGGCAGGGACGCGCCACTTCGAATGATATGGGTGATCCATGCTGAATAATCCCGTGCTCAGCCGGGGACAAGCGTTCCGCAACGTCGTTTTTTACAGCGCCGATATGGTGCTGTTTGGGTTGGCGATCAGCTTTATGGACGCCTCGACGGTCGTCCCCAATTTCGTCGGCCAAGCGACCCATTCCGAGATTCTGATCGGCTTTTCGGGCGTGTTGTTTGCGCTGTTCTGGCGCTTTCCGCAGTTACTCGTCGCGCCCGCGATTGGTCGCTCAACGCGCAAACGGCGGTGGATGCTGCTGAGCAGTATTCCGGGGCGGCTCAGCCTGATCGGGGTCGGGCTGGCCGTTGCGTTGATCGGTGGCACGAATCCCGGCCTGATATTGGTAATCTTTTTTGTGGGTTATGCGTTGCTGGCGGTGGGTGATGGTATCACCATGAATGCCTGGGTCGGCTTGATCGGGGCTGCGGTGCCGCATCGCACACGCGGCATCATGTTCGGCGTCACGCAAGTCGTGTCCGGTCTATTGATCCTGGCCGCGCAGCCGTTTTTGCAGCACCTCCTGAGTGCGGACGGCCCGCCCTATCCACAAAACTTCGCCGTGATCTTCGTGATCGCGGGTGTATTGTTTGGCGCGACGCTGCCGTTCATCGCCAATTTTTATGAAGCGCCCATGCCGCCATCCCAATCGGAATTTCAACTGTCACAACTTTTGCCCTACTTGCGGCGGCTGGTGCGCGAGGATGCAGGTTTCCGCCAGTATTTGATCATGCGCTTTGTACAGGATTCCAGCCTGATCGCCATGCCGTTCTTTATTGGTTATGAGACACAAGTGCTGGGCGTGCCCTCGGCACAGGCGGTCAGTGGTTCGTTGATCGCGGTTATGGTGGGTTCGCTAACTGGCTCGGTACTCGGAAGTTGGTTGGGCAGTCGCTTCAACAGCCGCACCGTAATCCTGTTGCAGGCGGTGGCCTTGCTCGTCGGCCCAATAGCAGCGCTTTTGGGTGGATCGCTCGGCGGCGGTGCGCTGCTCGTAACCTTTATGATGACGGGCTTGGTCAGTGCGACGTATACGACCGGCGCTTTCAATTGGCTGGTGGCCTATGCGCCCGTCCATGATCGCGGCTTATACAGCAGCATCAGCAACACATTGGGGATCGCGGCCCTGGCCGTACCATTGGCGGGCGGGCTGCTGCTCCAACTCACCTCATACAATGTGCTGTTCGTCGCCGCGATCGGGATCAGTCTCGTGGCGGGCGCGCTGGCGCTCAACTTGAAAGTCGCCCCGTCTGGCGATTTGAGCGAATAATTCACAGCTTCTTAATGTGCCTCGACAAAACGCGCCGTCGTGTGTGCGCGTACCGCATCGATCGTCGCGCCGGGCATCAACTCGGTGAGTGTCAAATGCCCGTCCGGGAACGTAAAAACCGCCAGATCGGTGATGATCATGTCCACCACGCCGCGCGCCGTCAGTGGCAAAGTACATTCCGGCACGATTTTGGCCGAGCCATCGGGATTGTTGTGGGTCATCGTAATGATCAAGTGGCGCGCGCCCGAAGCCAAATCCATCGCGCCGCCGACGCCCAGCAGCGGTTTGCCGGGTACTGCCCAATTCGCCAAATTCGCTGATTCATCGACTTGCAGGCCGCCCATGATCGCCACATCGACGTGGCCGCCGCGAATCATGGCGAACGAGTCGGCACTGTCGAAATAGCTGCTGCCAGACAGCGCCGTGACCGGGATTTTGCCCGCGTTGACCGGATAATCAAGCGCGCCGCCGCTGTCGGGCGCGGGACCGACGCCGAGCATCCCATTCTCGGTGTGCAATATGATCCCGTGTTCCGGCGTGATCAGATCGGCCACCAGGGTCGGGATGCCCACGCCCAGGTTCACCACATCGCCCGGTCGGAGTTCGGCCAGCGCGCGCCGCACGATCGCCATCCGATCGGCACTGATTTTCTTGCCACTGGCTTCGACCGACGCCGACGAACCGAGATCCGCCAACGTCGTATGCGCTTGCACGAGATAATCGACGTAGTTACAGGGCGTATGAATCTGATTCGGATCGAGCGATCCGGCGGGCACGATCGTCTCGGCCTCGACGATCACCAGATCGGCGGCGGTTGCCATCGCCTTGTTGAAATTCTGCTCTGTCATCCGATATACTAGATTGCCCGCCGTATCCGCGATCCACGCACGGATGAAGGCGACATTGGCGTGCAGCGCGGGCACGAACAGATAATCTTTGCCGTCGATGGTCTTGCGTTCGCCGTCGGCAGCGATCGGCGTATCGAGCGCGGTGGGCGTATAAAAACCGCCGATCCCCGCACCACCCGCCCGGATCGCCTCCGCCAGCGAGCCTTGCGGGATCAACTGAAAATCGATCGCGCCAGATTGGGCGGCAGCCACCGCTTCCGGGTTGCTCGTGAAGAACGAGCCGATCGCCTTTTTGATCTGGCCGTTGCGCAGCAGCCGCCCGCCGCCGATGCCCGGTTCCCCGACGTTATTGGCGATATAGGTCAAGTCGCGCGTATTGGTTTCAGCCAGCGCGTGCAGCAGGTGTACCGGATTTCCGGTCATGCCAAAGCCGCCCACCATCAGCACATCGCCATCGTTGACCAATGCGGCGGCCTGTTTTGCGTCGATCTGCGGAACGGTCTTCATGGAAGCATCTCAATCAACGTCGCCTCGCCCTGACCAACGCCCACGCACAACGTCGCCAAGCCATAGCGCATCGACTCACCCGCCGCCGATCGCCGGGTCATCTCGTGGATCAGGGTCGTCAGCAGCCGCGCGCCCGAACAACCCAGCGGATGCCCCAACGCGATCGCGCCGCCGTTGACGTTCGTGATCGCCTCGCTCACGCCGAGTTCGCGCATCACCGCGATCGCCTGCACCGCGAATGCCTCGTTGAGTTCGACCAAATTGACCTCATTCAGCGCAACGCCCGTCCGTGCCAGTAGTTTGCGCACCGCTGGCACCGGGCCGAGACCCATCGTGCGTGGATCGACGCCCGCCGCCGCCGATCCGATCCAGCGCGCCAATGGCCGGATGCCCAGTGAATCGGCACGTTCGCGGGACATCAGTACCAGCGCGCACGCCCCATCATTCAGACCGCTGGAATTGCCCGCCGTGACTGTGCCACCTTCGCGGAAAGCGGGACGCAGTGCCGCCAATTTTTCGGCACTGGTGGCGAGTTCGTAACCGTCGGCGGTTTTGCGATAGCGCGGATGCTCGTCGGTGTCCACGACGATCGGCTCTTTGCGACCTTGCGGAACGCTGACCGGAACGATCTCGTCTTTGAAATAGCCGCGCCCGATGGCTTCGACGGCGCGCGCTTGACTCTGCAAGGCGAACCGATCCTGTTCCGCCCGATCGATCACGCCGCCTGCGATCTGCCCGGCGCGGCTCATCTCGTAGATGTTTTCTGCCGTCTCGCCCATTGTTTCGAGCGGGAACAGCGCTTCCAGTTTGGGATTCGGATAGCGCCAACCGAGCGTCGTATCCCAGCCCGTGATATTTCCCGACGGGCCGAAACCTTCCGGGTTTTTGGGCAGCGAATAGGGCGCGCGCGTCATGCTTTCGACGCCGCCCGCCATGAATACGTCGCCTTCGCCGCATTTGATCGCGCGCGCCGCCTGATTAACCGCGTTCAGGCCGCTAGCGCACAGCCGATTAAACGTCACCGCGCCAACCGATTGCGGCAGCCCTGCCAACAGCGCACCCATCCGCGCCACATTGCGGTTATCCTCACCCGCTTGGTTAGCACAGCCGAAATAGACCTCTTCGATCGTGCTCGGATCGATCCCCGCGCGCGCCACCGCCTCGCGGATCACGACCCCGGCCATATCATCTGGGCGCACAGCAGACAGCGCGCCGCGAATCGTTCCGATCGGGGTGCGAACGGCACTGACAATAACGACTTCATTCATAGAGATTTTTGCCCTTTGACGGCTTCCAATTTCGTTTAGTATAGAAAACGTCAATCGATCAAGCGGATTTCGGTTAAGACGCGATCGATGAAGGTCTCTGCCGCACCGAAATAGTTTGACTCATTGCGGAGCATCTCCCAATCGAGCGGCGTATCGGTCATTTCGCGCACGACATCAACCAAATGCCGCTTTTCGGCGATCGATTGTGCGACCGCCTTTTTCAGTAGCTTTTGCGCTTCGGTGCGACCGAGCGCGGGCGTCAGCGCGAAACTGAGCGGTTCGGCCAGCATCAGCCCATGCGAGGCGGCCACATTCGCGCGCATTTGTTCAGCATCGACGGTCAGATTTTCGCTCAGGAAAACGGCGTGATCGAGCGCGCCACTGCATAGTGAAACCATCTGCGGCAGCGTCAGCCATTCGACCTGCCACCCGCCCGTCGCGCGCTCGTGTTCAGCGATCAATGCCCCGTGCAATGATCCGAGCAATCCGGTGCTGGTGCGGGCAGCGGCGATGATCAAGTCGCTGACGATCGGGTTGCTCTTTTGCGGCATCGTGCTCGATCCGCCACGCGCCGGATCGTCCGATTCGCGCACCTCGCCGACTTCCGATTGCGCCATCAGGATAATGTCCGTCGCCATTTTTGCCAGCGATCCCATGACCAGCGACAGCCAGCCACCCAATTCGACGAACGAATCGCGCGCGGTATGCCAGGGTAGCAGCGCCACCCCGAGTCCGAGTTCGGCAGCCAACGCAGACTGCACCGCCATCCCATGCGCGCCAAGCGCCGCCAATGTCCCCACCGCGCCGCCGAACTGCACAACTTCCAGTCGTGGCCTGAGCTGCGCGAGCCGTTCCCGATCCCGCAACAGCGGCGCGATCCAGCCCGCGACTTTGTAGCCGAACGGGATCGGTAGTGCCTGCTGCGAGTGAGTGCGCCCGGCCATCAACGTCCGCCGATGTTTATCAGCCAGCCCCGCCAAATTTGTAGTCAAAGTCAGGAGCGCAGCATCAAGCATATCGAGTTGTGTTCGCAGATTGAGGACGAGCGCCGTATCCATGATGTCCTGCGTCGTCGCGCCCCAATGCACAAATGAGGCCGCCTCGCCGCCGATATGTTCGCGCAACTGCCGCACCAGTTCGGGGATCGGCACGCCGTCATGCGCGATACCTGTCCGCAGCCGCTCTCGATCGACCGCGAACGTGGTGATCGCCGCCGTGATCGCTTCGGCAGCCGTCGCCGGGATCACACCGACTTTGGCTTCCGCCCGTGCCAACGCCGACTCGACCGTCAGCAAGCCGCCGAGCCACGCGGAGTCGTCGTTTTGCATCACGCCAAACAAGGTTTCAATCAGCATTGCACTGATCCGATCATGGTGTGAAAAAGACGGTTTCACCGTCGCCTTGCAGCACGATGTCAAACTGATACGTCGTTGAGTCCGCCGACTCGACTCGCCGCGCAATCAACGTCCCGCGCCGCGCTGGATCGATCGCGCTCAACACCGGATCGGTTGCGTTGGCGGCCTCGTCGGCAAAGTACAAGCGAGTCAGCGAATGGATCAACATGCCACGCGCGAATATTCGCACGTTGATAAATGGCGCGACTGCCTGATTTTCGTCTACAGCGATCTGCCCCGGTTTGACCGTCACGAAGCAAAATTCGCCGTTGTTCACGGTTTCGGCGCGACCGAATCCGCGAAAATGCGGATCAGCCTCGGCGTGGCGCGGATCGGTGCGATGCTGGAAGATGCCGCGCGCATCGGGTTGCCAGATTTCGATCATAGCGTCGGGGATGGGCGCGCCGTCACCATCGAGAACGCGCCCCCGTATCGTGATCCGTTCGCCGCGCGCCTGCTCGGTCGCCAGGATATTCTGGTCGCCGCGAATCAGCGCATTGTGGAAAAACGGGCCAACCGTCTGGCTCGGCGTTTGCTTCAACATGGATCGATCCTCATCTCTTCAAATCCCTTTCCCCAACCCCTCCCCCACGCAGGCGGTGGGGATAAGGGGCAGGGGGATAGAGGGGTCACGTCTCGAACGGCGTCATGGCCGAGCCGCTCAGCACAATATCGAAGCGATAACCGAGCGCCCATTCCGGCTGCGTCACCTCGTGATCATACTGCGAAATCAGCCGTCGCCGACCCTCCTCATCGGGGATGCCGTTGTAGATCGGATCGTAGGACAGCAGCGGATCGCCCGGAAAATACATCTGCGTGACCAGCCGCGACAAAAAGTTCGTGCCGAACAGCGAAAAATGGATGTGCGCTGGACGCCACGCATTCGGATGGTTTCGCCAGGGATACGCGCCCGGCTTGATCGTCGTGAACCGATAGCCGCCGTTTGCGTCGGTCAGCACGCGCCCCGTCCCGGCGAAGTTCGGATCGAGCGGCGCGGGGTGCTGATCGTTTTTGTGGATATAGCGCCCGCACGCATTGGCTTGCCAGATTTCGATCAGCGCGTGGGGGACGGGTCGGTTATTTTCATCCAGGACACGCCCAGTCACGATGATCCGTTCGCCGAGCGGTTCGCCATCCGCAACCGCGTTTTTGGTCAGATCGTCGTCCAGCGGCGCGAGATCGTCGTAGCCGAAGACCGGCCCGCTCAGTTCCGCGAGCGTTTGCGGCAGCGGAATCAGCGGCCTTTGCGGCGATCGCTTGACCGTCGAAGTATACGCGGGATGCAGATACGGCGGCTGCACGCTCCAGTCGATGGTGGTCAGGGTTTGCGACATGTTTCAATCATCCTCTGAGGAAAACGCGCGGTAACTGTACCAACTTTTGGCGATCGCAAACGCGCGATTTGCCGCCGGAACGCCCGCATAAATGGCTACCTGCATAAACACCTCGCGCAGATCGTCAGGAGTGACGCCTGTATTTTCTGTCGCGCGGATGTGCATTTGGAGTTCTTTTTCTTTGCCGAGCGCGGCCAACATGGCGAGTGTCAGCAGGTGGCGTGTTTTCGGATCGAAGTGCGGGCGCGCCCAGACTTTGCCCCAGGCCACCTCGGTGATGAAGCGCTGAAAATCCGCGTCAAACGGGGTGGTGTTCGCCTCGGCGCGATCGACGTGCGCATCGCCCAGTACCGCACGCCGGATCGCCATACCCTGCGCGAAGGGATTCACCTCACCCCCCGCCCCCCTCTCCGTAATCACGGAGAGGGGGAGTCGCATCAGGAAGTCATTGATTTGCTGGGCGAGCAAGTCGGGTTGTTCGAGACACGGTAAATGTGCCGCGCCCGCGATCAGCTCGAAGCGCGCACCCGGAATCAACGCGGCCAACGCGCGTCCGCTATCCGGCGGTGTCGAAACATCGGAGTCGCCGCACAGCACCAGCGTGGGCGCGGTGATCGCACGCGCGGCGTCGCTCAGATCGGCGTCGCGGATGGCCTCGCAGGTGGCGATATAACCCGCGAGCGGCGTCCGTGCAAGCAAATTCAGGCAGCCGTGCCACATGGCGGGCTTACTTTTTTGAAAGGCGGGCGTTACCCAGCGTGCCGCGATCGATTCGGCAAGATAAGCCATGCCGTGCCGTGTCAACGTATCGATCCGCTCGTTCCAGGTCGTCGCGTTCCCAATCGTCGCGCCCGTGTCACACAGCACGAGCGCACGCACGCGATCCGGATGATGCGCCGCGAAATCAAGAGCGATCATGCCGCCGACTGAGATTCCGACGAGCACCGCCTTTTCGATGTCCAGCGAATCGAGGAGCGCGCCCAGATCGTCGGCGTGGTCGCGGATCGTGTACGGGCCGGTCGGACAATCGGAGAGGCCATGACCACGCTTGTCATAGCGGATCACCCGCAATCGCTGATCCAGTTTTGACACGACACTGTCCCAAATTCCGAGATTGGTGCCGAGCGAGTTGATAAATATGAGCGGAAATGCACCCTGATAGCTTTCCAAAGTGTGCAGCATGAGATTATTAACATGGTTTACGACGCGAAATGCCATGATACGATCTCCGCCTATCTGATCGTCAGCGGCAGCCGCGCGAACCCGCGAAAATTCGGGGTGTGAACGCGCTCCGCCCCGCCCAGATCAACCGCCCATGTATCGCTGACGGCGAGCATCTCCTCGAACAGAGTGTGCGTCATCTCGCGTCCGAGCGGCGCGCCCACACAAAAATGAATGCCCTGCCCCAATCCAAGATGCCGCCGATTCTCACGGTGTAGATCAAAGGTGTCAGGGTCGGGAAATTCGCGCTCGTCACGGTTGGCCGCGCCGATATGCAGCAGCACCTGCGCGCCTTCTGGAATCAGCGTGCCGTGCAGCGTCACGTCGTGCTGCGGCGACCGCACGAAACCTTGCGCGGCGGCATCATAGCGCATTCCCTCATCGACGAAATCCGGCACAAATTCGGGGTGTGCTTTCAGTTCGGCGTAGACGTGCGGATTGCGGGCGAGCGCCAACGCCAGATTCGTGAACAAATTGTTGGTCGATTCAAAACCCGCCGTCAAAAAGGTCATCGTCGTCACGATCACTTGGTCGCGGCTGAGGCGCTGACCGGACTCGTCTTCGGCGATCAGCATGGCGGTCATCAGATCGTCGCCAGGGTGTGCCATACGCTGCTCGGCCAGCCCCCCCAAATATTCGCGCAGCTTGCCCATCGCCACCACTTGTTTGGGCGGTTTCCCTTCTTCGGGCGGCTCGCGCAGGAAAAAATCGTCGAGCCAGTGCCGCAGTTCGATGAAATCTGCGTCGGGCAGTCCGAACATCGTGCCCAGGATCGCCGCATTGAAGGGCGCGGAGACATCGGCCACGAACTCGCCCGATCCGTGACTTTTAGCGGCGGCGGCCCGGCTCAGATCGCGTGCCAACGACCGGATACGCGGGGCGAGTGCGGCCACCGTTTTCGGCGTGAACGCTTTGTTGACGAGTCCGCGCGCGAAGGTGTGCGAAGGCGGATCGGACGTGCCCAGCGTTTTGCCGATGCGCTCCGGCATATCGTTGACGAGGTTTCCACGCCGCTGCGATGACCACGTTTTGTGATCCCTGAAGGCGTCCGTCACATCGCGGAAGCGCGTCAGCACCCAAATGTTTTCGAGCGGCGAGAAATGCGCGGGTTCGTGATCGCGCAGCCAGCGATAGGCCGGGTACGGATCATCCGCCGCGATCAATTGTAAGGTGTAAGTTGTCATGCCTATCTTTCCTGTAAACACATTTTGAAACGATGATATAGTGTCGATTTCGTGGGATTGAACGGACGTGCCAGTCCCCATTCGCAAACACGTTTTTGCACCCGCCACCTATGCAGATAGCCCATTTTGCCCTATAATCATCACCAATTAATTGCACGCAATCATCAACGTTTGGAGGGATCAGCCGTGAGCAATATCAACCAAAAATGGTTTTCGCCCCAACAAAAGACCATCATCGTCAACTTCGATCGCCCCTGGACTGCCCCCGACCTGGAGCAGGCTGTGCGCGATACGCGCCATATGCTCAAAGATGTCAAGCAAGATGTGACCCTCATCATCTGGCATCATGTTCTGCCTAACCCCGACATGTACCGCGCCCTCAACAACATCCAAAAGCAGCTCCCGTCAAACATCCGCCGCATGGTCATCGTGCCGCACCAGTGGTCGATGGGCATTATGCTCATGACGACATGGGCGGGTATCGTCGAGCGGCTGAACCCGAAGAAGGCCAAGCTGACGATGGTCGAAACAATCGACGAGGCCTACAAACTGGCTGGCGAATCGGTGGTCGTGCCAGTCTGAATCCGCGTACCTAGCGCACGCCGACACCCCCAAAAAACAAGTTGAGCGCCTGTTCGACGCAGCGTTCGGTGCTGCCCAGCACATCTTGAGCATAGACCGTCAAGACCACTTCGACGATAGCGACCCATTCCCACGAAAGCAGCCGGACATCGATGGCCGCGATCTCGCCCGCCTCGATGCCATCGCGCAAAATCGCCTCGATCACTTCGGGCAGCGCAGATTGATAGGCGCGCAGCAGCTTTTCGCGCGCTTGCCCCTTGAAGATATTGATGTCGCGCCGCACCAACCGGATCAGGTTGCGTTTATGCGGCGGCAATGCGAACAGCAGCTTGACTGAGAGTTCGAGGCGCGCCCGACAGTTGCCCTCGGCAGTGACCGCCCGTTGAAACAGTGCACGCTTCTCGTCGAAATCACGCATTAACATGGCGATATACAGCGCCTCTTTGCCCTCGAAGTGATGGTAGAGCGCGCCTTTCGTGACGTTTGCCATATAGGCGATCTCAGCCATCGAGACATCAGCGTAGTTTTTCTCGACAAAGAAATTTTCGGCAGCGGTCAAAATTTCGTTGACGGTCGTTTCTGATTTAACGCGCATCAGCGACATCAGCTGATCCTGTGAAAACTTGCTTACATACGATCCGGTCGGTATGCACACAATACATCGCATCGCCGGAATTGTCAACGGATTGACCAAATCTCCGCCAAGTTATTGACAAGCAAAATGAATGGTGCTAGAGTAAAGCATACCGAGCGGTAGGTAATTTTGCAGCAAACACATAAACGGGGAGTCGGGATGGCAACACGTCGCACCGAATTAAAAAGTTGGGCACGGCAGACTTTTAAGGGCATTCAGAATTTATTGATCCCATCTTTTTCTGCGGATATGAGCGTCCTCGATGAAGAAGGCATCCGGCTCGATGTCCAGCAGACGATCGCGCATGGCTTTTTTGCGACCGAACTCACCACCCAAGCCGGACTGACTTTCGACGAAGCCAAGCAGTTTCTCAGTATTGTTGTCGATGAGGCGAAGGGCAAGCTGTTGGTCTCACCGGGCATTATCTTCGACTCGTTGGAGAAAAATATCGCCTTTTTGAAATACGCTGAAAAGGTTGGCTGTGATTTTGCGTTGATCAGCTATCCACCCAATTTTTATCCACACTCGCCACAGGACATTTACGAAGTGACGCGCCAGATGTGCGCGGCAACGCGGCTGCCGCTGGTGATCTACGCCAGCCAAAAATACAATTTTGGGCGCTTCCATCCGGGTGGCTTTCCGCTCGAAGTGCTGGATCGGCTGGTCGAACTTGAAAACGTCGTCTCGATCCTATGCGGCATCACCGAACCCGCTTACATTTTCGAGTGCTTCCGGCGCTACAACGATCAGGTGCTCGTGCAATGTCCCTGGGAGCGCTGGACGCCGCTGCTCGCCAGCACCTACGGTCAGCAGTGGATTGGCCCCGGCGCTTATGAGTTATTCCAATCGCCCGCCGAGCCGAATCTGGTGCGCTATTTTAACCTGCTGCTCGATGGTAAAACAGACGCCGCGATGAATCTATTCTGGGGATTGACGCCTGCGCGCCTGACCTTTGAAAAGCAGTTTCTGCCGACTCAGATGCTGGGTACCTATCACTGGCCGCTGCAAAAATACTATCAATGGCTGGTGGGCGGCAACGGCGGCTTCACGCGCGAACCCGTCATGAAGATGAATCAATGGGAGATGGACGAAGCCCGCAACGCCGTGCGTGCGCTGGGCATTCAACCGAGCGAAAACGATGAGGAGTTTTTCATGGGGCGAGCGGCATTCGCACGTCGGCGGTAAACAGTTTGGTCCTCGGGTGATTGGCCGATCCTGATGCGTTTTTTGGCAGCTAACTCGATACACTTAGTGCGTCTCCTGACATCTATTTTCACAAAGGAATTCAGAACATGAACAAACCACGTTTCTTATTGTCTCTGAGCGTTGCCCTGGTACTCGCCAGCGCCCTGTTCGCGTCGCCGGGACGCGCGCAGCAAACGCCCGCCGCCACCGATCAGGCCACGATGGCGGTGACGATGCAGGCTGCCGGAACGATGCAGGCCGCCGCGACAATGGCGGGCACCGCCGCTGCACCGACTGGCCCCGACATCAAGATTGGTGTGATCCTGCCGCTGACCGGCCCCGCAGCCGCCGTCGGCGGTGAGATCAAGTTGGGTGTGAGTTTCGCGCTCTCGCAAGTCAACAACCAGATCGCGGGTCGCAATGTGACCGTCGAATATGGCGACGAAACGGCTGATCCAGCTAATGCGGTCGCCGCCGCCCGCAAAATGGTCGAAGAAGATCACGTCGATCTGATAATCGGCCCGCAGCTCGCCAGCAATGGTGCCGCCGTCAGCGCCTATGCGGAGCAGGCGGGCGTCCCGAATATCTCGTTGGGCGCCAGCGATACCCCCACCAGCACAGGCACGTTCTTCCCTGGCTCCGGGCGCGGCGATGCCTATTCGACGGGCGACTTCGCCTACAACGACCTCAAGGCGCGCACTGCCGCCCTGATCTACGCCGATTACTTGTTCGGTCATCAGAGCCGCGATGGGTTCACGCAAGCCTTCACCGATCTGGGTGGCAAGGTCATCTCCGATCAGGCCGTACCCTTCGGCGCGGCAGATATGGCGCCTTTCCTCGAAAACATCGGTAAGGCGGATGTAGTCGCCGTGCTGCTGCTCAATCCGTCAGATTTCGCGTTTGTGCGCCAGTTCCGCGCGGCGGGACTCAAACAGCCAGTGATCTTCATCTCGAATGCGCCACAGGAAGCGATCTTGCTGGGCCAGATGGGCGACGATGTGCTCGGCATGTACGGCTCATCCTGGTACAGCCCGCTCATTGAAAGCCCCGATAACGGCGCGTTCGTGGGCGCGTTCCTCGGGGCTAATCACCGTCCGCCCGGTATGGCCGTACATATCGCATATTCGACGACGGCGATGTTCGTGCAAGCCGCGCAAAGCACCAAAGGCGATACCAGCCCGAAGGCGATCACCGACGCGCTGATCGCCCTCGACAAGTTTACCAACCCGGCGGGCACGATCTCGATCGGCGCAGGCCGTATCGCCACCCATGATCAGTACATTTTCCAGACGATCAAGCAGGGCGACTTTTATGCCTGGAAGGTCGTCAAAAAGTACGATCAGGTCAAGCCGCGCTAAACGCGGAGTCACCTCACCCCCTCAATCCCCCTCTCCGTAATCACAGAGAGGGGGAAGCCGTACCATACAGAACGGTGCGCGGTCTAATATACGCGGAATCTAAATCGTTTGACCATTAATTTGGGGCGTATTAACGATAAGCCCCTGCCAACCCTGATAACGACGTAGGGGTGAGTGGCTGACACGCCTAAATTGGAAACCACTTGGTATGATCAATCAACACCTTTTGCGCAAACTGATCGCCGCCCGCCGCATGGGTACGCTGATCGACGCGCTGCCCCCGGAGGCACGCCCGACGAGCCTCGATGAGGCCTACGCAACCGCCGATGCCCTCGCCGAATCGTTCGGACGCAGCGTGGTGTGATGGAAGGTCGGGGCGAGCATCGCGCGTGCGTGGGAGCGGATGGGGCTGTCCGAGCCGTTCGGCGGGCGCATCTTCAAGGGCACCGTGCAACAAAGCCCCGGACTCCTGCAAGGTATACGGAGCACCTTAACCATCGGCGCAGAGTTCGCCTTCCGGGTGGGGCGCGATTTGCGGGGCGACGAGCATGACTTTAGCGGGGACTCGATCGTCGCCGTCATTGACGCGGTTTACCCGGCACTCGAACTGAACCGCCCGGATTTTACGAAGCCGATGGAAATGGGCGGCCTATGCCTGATCGCCGACAATGGCGTGAACGTTGGGTTAGTGCTCGGAGCACCAATCGCCGATTGGCAGCACGTTGATTTAGCGCGACAGGCGGTGTCGTTCGCGGTAAATGACACGGTGAAGTCGAACGGCATGGCAACGGACATCGGTTTTGACCCGATCGCGGCAGTCGCGTGGCTCGCCAACGATCGCGCGCGGCGGGGCGAGCCACTGCGCGGCGGTCAACTGGTATCGAGCGGCGACCTTATATTGAACGTCGAAGCGAATGTAAATGATCGCGTCGTGGCGGATTTTGGAAAGTTTGGAATGGTTTTATTAAATTTGCAGGACGACGGATAAATGGCTATTTTGCAAGATCGAATTGAGGGCAAATGGATCGATGCCTTCGTGAATACGTTTGAGTTATGCGCCGTCCATGAAGGCGACGTGGTGGCGATTCTCTCCGAGACGCAGAGCCGCCCCTTGAATGTCCACTTGGCGGAGTTGGCGCTGCTGCGGTTGAAAGCCAAGCCCTTTCATATCGTCGTGCCGACGCCGCCCCAAGTGGTTGGCGTGCCCGTTCGATCGAGTGGCTATTCGCTCGTGATCGAGGGCTTCGATCAGGTGATCCGGGCGCTGGCCTCGTGCGCGTTCGTGGCCGATTTGACGGTCGAAGGCTGCGTCCATTCGCCCGCCGCGCTCGATATTCGCAAAGGCGGCACGCGGATGTTGTACGTCAGCAACGATCACCCGGAGTCGCTCGAACGCACGCGCACCGACGCGACGATGAAGGCGCGAATCGCACGCAGCCGGGCCTTGATGGCGGGTGCGAAAGCAATGCACGTCACCTCGGCGGCGGGCACCGATTTGCAGATCGATCTGACCAACGCACTGATCGGCGGCAACGTCGGCTTTGTCGATGCGCCGGGGCAGTGGTCGAGCTGGCCGGGCGGCATCCAGAGCGGCTTTCCGCGCGCGCACACGGTCAACGGCACGGTGGTGCTCAATCGCGGCGACGTGAATTTCACGTTCAAGCGCTATCTCGAATCGCCCGTGACGCTGATCCTCGAAGATGATTTCGTGACCGATATTCGCGGCGAGGGCTGGGATACCGACCTGATGCGCAGCTATTTCGAAGCGTGGGACGATCGCAACGCCTTCGCCACGTCGCATGTCAGTTGGGGCATGAACCCCGCCGCCCGCTGGGACGCGCTGGTCATGTACGACAAGGGCGATGTCAACGCCACCGAAGGCCGCGCGGTCGCTGGCTCGTTTCTGTTTTCGACCGGGCCAAACCCCGCCGCCGATCGGCATTCGCTCGGTCATTACGATCTGGCGCTGCGCGGCTGCACGATCGCGCTGGATGGGAATGTGATCGTCGAGCGCGGCCAGCTTGTGGGCGATCTGAGCGCCCAGTCATTGGAGCGCGCGCGATCATGACCCTGCTCAAGATTCCGCCCGCGCCGCACCTCGCCGTCGAAGCGCAGAGGGCCGAAGGTGCGCCGCTCGTGATCTTTTTGCACGGCATCAGCGGCAACCGATCGAACTGGGCGGAACAGCTTCCGGCTTTCGCGGATCGCTACACCGCCGTCGCCTGGGATGCGCGCGGCTATGGCGACAGCGACGACGTGGAAGGTGCGCGCGATTTTGGTGATTTCAGCGCCGATCTGCTGCGCGTGATCGATCATTTTGGCGCAAAATCGGCGCATTTGGTCGGCTTGTCGATGGGCGGACGCATCGCGCTCGACTTTTATGGTCGCCATCCTGAGCGAGTCGCCACGCTTACGTTGGCGGACATCAGCGTGGCCGCCCGCGCGATCGATCCGGTCGCCGAACGCGCAGGGTTGGATCGCCGGATACGTCCGCTGCGCGAAGGCAAGACGCCGCGTGAGATCGCGCCGGACATCGTGAAAACGTTGATCGGCCCCGCCACCACGTCCGCCACGATCGATCGACTCACCGAGAGCATCGCCGCCCTGCACGTTGACTCGTATCTCAAAACGCTCGAGGCGGTCGCGCTGTACGGCGGCTATTCCCCGTTCGAGTCGATCGCGGTGCCGTGTTTGCTGATTCGCGGACAGGATGATCAGATCGCCAAAGCCGAGATGCTCGAAGCGCTGGCGACACAAATTCCGGGCGCGGAATTCAGGCAAATTCCAGGGGCGGGGCATGTCAGCAACATCGAGCAGCCCGCGCTTTTTAATGGCCTCGTTTTGCGTTTCTTGGATCGATATGGAGAGCGCCCAGCATGAGCCAAACCAATCGCCAACTCAAACTGATCGCCTATGCCGACGGGATTCCGAGCCGCGCCAATTTCGGGCTGGTCGAGTCGCCGCAGCGGGAACCCGCCGACGGCGAATTCGTGGTACATACGCGCTATCTCTCGATGGATCCCGCGCCCCGGATGCGCATGAGCGGCGCGACGGGCGGAATGCCGCAGATTCCGTTAGGCAGCGTCATGATCGGGCGTGGCGTTGGTATCGTGATCGCCTCGTGCCATCCCGACTTTGCCGAAGGCGACGTTGTGGCGGGCGAACTGGGCTGGCAGGATTTCGCGCTGAGCCGGGGCGAGGGTGTCCGCAAGGTCAATCCAGCGCTCGGCCCGATCCAGTCCAGCCTGGGCATCCTGGGGCCGTCGGGTTTGGCCGCCTATTTTTCGACGCTGCGACTCGGTCAACCCAAAGCTGGCGAGACTTTCGTAATCGATGCGGCAGCGGGATCAGTCGCCTCGCTGGCCGGACAGATCGCGCGTTTGCAAGGCGCGCGCACGGTTGGGATTGCGGGCGGCGCTGCTCAGATCGGCTTTGTGCGCGACGAACTCGGCTTCGATGCGACGGTCGATTATCTGGCCGCCGGGGACGATCTGTCCGCTGCGATCGGTGGGGCGTGTCCGGGTGGGATCGATGTGTTCGCGGATTTGGTGGGCGGCACGATCCACGATGCGGCGATGCGTCACCTGAACGTCGGTGCGCGCATCGTACTCATCGGGACGATCGCCAATTACAACCTTGGCGCGGGCGAGGTCGATCGCGGACCGCGCCATCTGCTGACGTGGATCAACAAGCGTGCCCGCCTGAGTGGATTCATAGTCGGTGACTATGTCGCGGAGTGGCCGGGCGCACTGACCGAACTGGCGGGCTGGCTGCGGGCCGGCAAATTGAAATACCGCGAAACGATCTTCGATGAGCTAGTGAGCGCGCCGGACGCCTTCGCCGCGTTGTTTGGCTCCGATCATGTGGGCAAGTTGCTAGTCAGACTTGAATAAGCAAAGGATTGACAATGAAAGCCGTACAAATCGCGCATTATGGCAATGAAGATGCCCTCCAGGTCGTTGATGTGCCGCGCCCCGTACCCGCACCCGGCCAAATCCTGATCAAGATTCACGCGGCGGGCGTCAACTATTACGACATCAAAATCCGCGAGGGCTGGCTGAGTGGCTTCTTCCCCTTGAACTTCCCGCACACGCTCGGCAACGATTTCGCGGGCGAGGTGGTCGAACTCGGCACAGGCGTGACGCAGTTTGCCGTCGGCGATAAGGTCTATGGGCTGATCACGGCCTTTCAGGGCGGCACGTATACGGAATATCTGGCCGTCGACGCGGCGATCATTCGCAAAATGCCGGCCAACACCACCTACCTCGAAGCGGCATCGCTGCCAATGTCCGCGCTCAGTGCGTTGCTCGCCATCCGGGATCTGGCGAATCTCCAGCCGGGGCAGACCTTCCTGTATCACGGCGGGGCAAGCAGCGTCGGCAGCCACGCGATCCAGATGGCAAAAAACGTCGGCGCGAAAGTGATCGCCACATGCAGCGCCGACAACATCGACTACGTGCGGGCGCTCGGTGCGGATACCGTGATCGACTATAACGCAACCGATTTCCGCACAATCGCCAAAGATGTCGATGTCGCGGTCGATGCGATCGGCGGCGAAACGAATACACGCACGTTCGAGGTGATGCGGCGCGGCGGCATTATGGTGGTGGTGCTGCGCAACGATCCGATCGAGATGGCGAACCGCGAACGGCTGTGTCAGGAGTACGGCGTCGAAGTCAAAATCCTGGCGTTCGATCTGATGCCCGACGGCCTGGATGTGCTGCGTGAACAAGTCGAAGCGGGCCACTTGAAGCCCCACGTAGAGCATGTTTTTCCGCTGTCGGAAGTCGCGGCGGCGCACAAACTGATCGCGGGGCGACATTTTGCCGGACGGATCGTGCTGGATATGGATGCAAATTGATAAGAATAGGTGGACGAGGCAGGCCATCCTCCCTACCTCATCGGCAAGATTTGTAGGGACGACGCCTGCCTCGTCCGTTAATCCGTATTAGGAACGTTGTTCACAGAGTTTTGGTGTAATGTAACCAATGGCCGAAAAAACGAAATTCACGTTTAGCTTCAACGATAAATATACCGCCGAGTCGGGCACGATTATTTTGTCGGGCTTGCAGGCATTGGCGCGGCTGCCACTCGATCAGCGACGCGCCGATCAACGGGCGGGCTTACATACGGCGGCGTTCATTTCGGGCTATCGCGGTTCGCCGTTGGCCGGGTTGGATATGGTGTTCGAGGAGATGGGCGCTCAGCTTCGCGCGCAGAACATTGTGTTTCAACCGGGCGTCAACGAAGATTTGGCGGCCACGTCCGTGTTTGGCAGCCAAATCGCCAATCTGCTGCCCAATCCAAAATATGACGGCGTGCTCGGTATGTGGTACGGCAAAGCGCCCGGCGTCGATCGATCGGGCGACATTTTCAAGCACGCCAATTTTACGGGCGTCGGACGTTATGGCGGCGTGTTAGCGCTGGCAGGCGACGACCCGACCGCCAAATCGTCTACGCTGCCCTCGGCCTCGGAAGTCGCGCTGTACGATGCCTCGATGCCGATTTTGTACCCCGGCGACATCGGCGAAGTGCTCCGTTTGGGGCGGCTCGGTTTCGAGTTATCGCGCTACTGCGGGGCGTGGGTCGGCTTCAAAGTCGTGACCGATGTGGCCGACGGCTTCGGCACGGCGACGATCGATCCGGCGCTGTCGATCGTGCAGCCAGAATTTACTTTTCGCGGCAAAGCCTGGGCGCATACCCAGGATACGCGGCTGGTTGCGCCGTTCTCGCTGACGCTGGAATATGAATTGTACGAGGGTCGCATGGAGGCCGCGCGACGCTTTGCCGCAGCCAACGGACTCAACCCGATTGTGGCGGCGACGGGCGACGATTGGATCGGGATCGTGGCGGCGGGCAAAACGTACTTCGATCTGCGCGAGGCGCTCGACTCGCTCGGACTCGATGACGATGCCCTGAATCGCGGCGGGATTCGCCTGCTCAAGTTGGAGATGCTGTATCCGCTGGAGCCAACGGGCGTGCGATCTTTTGCGCGCGGCCTGGAACGTATCCTGGTCATCGAGGAAAAGCGGCCATTCGTCGAATTGTTTATCCGCGACGCACTCTATAATCAGGCCGATCACCCATTTGTTGTCGGAAAACGCGACGAGGCCGATCAGCCGTTGGTGCGCATCGATTCGGAGATCGACGCCGATCAGATCGCGGCGATTTTGGTGCGCGTGCTCGCCGATCGGCTGCCCGCCTTTAATCTGCGCGAACGACTGACCGCGCGGCAGGGCGTTGGCCTGAATTTGTCGGTGCCGCTGATTCAGGTGCAGGGGACGGCGGCGCGCGCCCCGTATTTCTGCTCTGGCTGCCCCCACAACCGATCGACCAATGTCCCCGAAGGCTCGATCGCGGCGGGCGGCATCGGCTGTCACACGCTGGCGCTGACGATGGAACGGCACACCGAAGGCATCACGCATATGGGCGGCGAAGGCGCGCAGTGGATCGGCGCGGCGGCCTTCTCGAACACGCCGCACATTTTCCAAAATCTCGGCGATGGCACGCTGTTCCACTCCGGCTATCTGGCGATTCGGGCGTCGATCGCGGCGAATGTCAACATCACCTACAAGATTTTGTACAACGCGGCGGTCGCCATGACGGGCGCTCAACAGCCGGACGGCGCGATGCCCGTGCCCGCCCTGACGCGCGCCCTGCAAGCCGAAGGCGTCCGCCAGATCATCGTATGCGCGGACGATCCCGACAAGTATCCGCCGAACGCGGAATGGGCGCACGGCGTCACGGTGTGGTCGCGCGATCGGTTGGATGAGGCGCAAATCAAGCTGCGCGACGTATCTGGTGTGACTGCCCTGATCTACGATCAACCGTGCGCCGCCGATCTGCGCCGCAAGCGCAAACGCGGCGAAGCGCCCGAACCGGAGCGGCGCGTCCTGATCAACGAGTCGGTGTGCGAGGGCTGCGGCGACTGCGGCGTCAAGTCAAACTGCCTGAGCGTCGTCCCGGTCGATACCGAATTTGGCCGCAAAACGCAGATTCATCAGGCGTCGTGCAATAAGGATTACACCTGCCTCGAAGGCGATTGCCCGTCGTTCGTAACCGTGATCCCCGCCAAAAAATCTCACCCCCCGGCCCCTTCTCCGGATTTACAGCGAGGGGGAGTCGAGGTCGGGGATTTACCGGAACCCGCGCGGCGAATCGATGCGGAGCATGTCAATTTGTTCATGGTTGGCATTGGCGGCACGGGTGTCGTGACCGTCAACCAGATTTTGGCGACGGCGGCTTTTTTGGAAGGCAAGCAAGTGCGCAGCCTCGACCAAACCGGGCTGAGTCAAAAGGGCGGGCCGGTCAGTTCGCATCTCAAGATCAGCGTGGCCGATCGCGCGGCCTCCAACAAGATCGGGACGGGTGAAGCGGACGCTTATCTCGCCTTCGACTTGCTGCACGCCACCACCGATAGCAGCCTGAGTCATGCGGCGCGTGGGCGCACGGTGGCGATCATCTCGACCAGTGAGGTGGCAACCGGCACAATGGTGCGCTCAACCGCAGTCGCTTTCCCGCCGCCCGATTACCTGCGCCGCCGTTTAGAATCGCGTACTGACCCCGCCGCCAATCTTTTCCTCGATGCGGCGACGCTCTCCGAAAACCTGTTCGGCAGCCACATGTACGCCAACATGATCGTGATCGGGGCGGCCTATCAGGCGGGGCTGATCCCGCTGGCTGCCGAGACGATCGAAGCGGTGATCGCGCTGAATGGCGTCACTGTGAGCGCCAACGTGAGCGCCTTCCGGCTCGGTCGCAAGCGCGTCGTCGAACCGGATTGGCTGCCCGCGACCGTCGATCTCAAACGCAAGGGCGATCTGGTCATCGCGCCGCCGCTCGATCCGACTGCGCGCGCGCTGATCGAATCGATCGATTCGATCGACTCGATCGGCGCATCCGCTGAACTGCGTCGCCTGCTCGAAATCCGCGTGCCCGAACTGATCGCGTTTCAGAGCGTCGGCTATGCGCGCAAATATGTCGCGTTGGTGCGGATCGTTCGTGAGCGTGAAGTCGCCCTCACCGACTCGACGCTGTTGAGCGAAGCCGTCGCCCGCTACCTGTTCAAGCTGATGGCCTATAAAGATGAGTACGAGGTGGCGCGGCTGCACACCCGTCCGGAATTTCAGCGTGAGTTGACGGCGCAGTTTGGCGTGGGCGCCAAGCTCACCTATCGGCTGCACCCGCCATTCATGCGCGCACTCGGCTTCAAGAACAAGATCGGCTTTGGGCGCTGGTTCGAGGCGGGTTACTGGTTGCTCAAAAAGATGAAACCGCTACGTGGGACGCCGTTCGATCCGTTCGGCTATGCGGGCGTCCGCCGCACCGAGCGCGCCCTGATCGGCGAATATCGCGCCCTGATCCAAGGCGAATTGGCCGCCCTCACGCCCGAAACATACGCCCACGCCGTCAAAGTCGCCGAACTGCCCGATCTGATTCGCGGCTACGAGGGGATCAAGATGGCAAATGTAGACAAATTTCGCCGCGCCGCACTTGCACTCAAAGGATGATCGCTCATGCGCAAACTCGTTTATGATGAAATTACCACGCAGTTCTATCAAATCGGCTCCGGCAGGGTGATCCCCGTGCCCGCGCCCGGTATGAATGTGATTGGCTTCGTCTCCTGGATGATCCGCCGCCGAATGGGTCTGACCGCCAAGGACTCGATGCCGCCGATGCCGACACGCAGCGCCGGTGGCAACCTATCGTTCACAGCCGACCTGAAAGATCAAAGTGGCGCGGTCGTCGGCACCAGCCATGTAATGCTGATCATCGTGACCGATGGCCGCTCGGCGTTCGTGCCGGGGCCAAATCCACCGTTCTTTGGCGACATCAAGCGCATCAAGCCGCCCAAACCCGTCGCCCAGGCCGCGTGGCAGCAAACGCTGATCCTGGCCGATGGCACGCTGCAGCTTCAGGGCTTGCTCGAAGAACACTCATTCGAGCTATTCGAGCCTGCCCACTGTGCGGTCATCGGCGGGACCGGCGCGTATGTAGGCGCGCGCGGCGAGGCGACAGTGACGCAAGTCGTGTTCCCGCACACCGCCCGCCTCGAAATTTCGCTGCTCGATTGAAATCAGGATTAGTGACGATGAGCAATCAACCCGTGCCACCCGAGCACCCGCCCGCAAGACCCATGCCCGCCTTTCCGATGTCGCACGTCGTGTGGCAGGCCGGGCGCGTGATCACGATCCTGATCGATCCGACGGAGCCGCCCGCCGAATTCGAGATCGGGACGCACAAGACGGCGCACGTCTATTTGGTCGCGCCCGTCGATGTCAACACGCCGCAGGACACCGCCGCCGATGATCCGCCGTTCATCCCACAGCATGACGAAGTGCTCGACTCGACGTTAGGCGGGCATGATGATCGGCGCGCACCCGCTGGTTTCTACGTCTTACGCGGCCCGCACGCCACCCCCGATAACGTGCAAAGCCGCGTCGATCCGAAGGGCGCATGGGGCACACCCGGCGAACCCGGCGCAGCGCTCGAACTGGCCTACGCGATCGATCTCGGCGTGGGCATGACTCCCTTGCGCTCCAGCGAACTGGTCGAGGCGGGCGTCGAACGCGGCTTGCTGAGTTTGCTGGGTGTGCCCAGTCCGCCGATGGGCATTCCGCATCCGGGCAGCGTGTGGGTGGCCTCGCTGGCGCGCGATACGACGCCCGATCACCTGCTGCGCGATCGGCGCGAAACGATCGTCCGCCAGCACATCTACGCGGAGAGTCACGGCGATGTGGTTGGCGCGGTGGCCGCCTTCGCGCGCGCCTCGTATGATGTCGTCCCGCTCGCCGAGTCGCCCGACGCGCCGATGACGCACCCGACGCCCGCTGACGTTCATGCGCATCTCAGCGGCTTTTTGGGCGCGTTCCCCGACCTTGAATTGATCATTTTGAGGCTGCATCACGCCGACGAAGCCGTGATCGTCGAAGGGCGCATGATCGGCACCCAGTCCAACACCTGGGGCGATCTGCCGCCGACCAATCGCAAAATGGACTCACGGGCGGCGATCTTTTATCGGTTCGAGGGCGATCAGATGGTCAACGAGACGGCCTATTTCGATATGGCGGGGATTCTGCGGCAGTTGGGCGTGACAGGCTAAGTACAATCACACTGAAAACGCGGGATAATTTTGTAGGGGTCGCGGCTTGCCCGACCCGTTTCATCCCGCAGAACTTCTTTGCTTGTACTTAGTACCTCAACTTGCTAAAGATGAGGGGTTTACCTCACCCCCTCAGTCCCCCTCTCCATGTGATGGAGAGGGGGAGGCCAAGCGAAGCGCGGCGGGGGTAAGGTACGCATTTTCATCAAGTTGAGGTACTAGCACCCAGTCATTGTGATTGTGATGGATGGCGGGCGGGTCAAGACCCGCCCCTACACCAAGGGCACGGTCTGGTTTATCGGAGTCGAGCATGAGCGACCCGTCCATCAAAATCGGGCTGACTGACTACTAGGGCGATTATAGGATCATAGGATCATAGTTAACAAAGTGATCACAACTCGCGCAGTACACGCGCCAAAGCCGGAGTCGCCTTGTAAAATGGACGGGTTGATCCGCTTAGCACACCGGAGTACCCAACCATGACAAGTATCGCGGACGCCCTGCGTATCCTCCTGACGGGCGTCTCCTACGGGATGATCCTGTTTTTGATCGCCAGCGGCCTCTCGCTGATCCTCGGCGTGATGGGCATTTTGAATCTGGCGCACGGCTCGCTGTACATGCTGGGCGCGTATATCGGGCTGGCCGTCAGCGCCTCCACGGGCAATTTTTGGATCGGCGCGCTGGCGGGTGGCGCAGCGGTCGGCGTGATCGGGCTGCTGCTGGAACGCGGCTTTTTGCGGCGATTGTACAGGCAGTTCAATGATCAAGTGCTGCTGACGTTGGGCTTCGTCTATATTTTTGGCAATGGCGCGGCGTGGCTGTGGGGATCGTTCCCTAAATTGGGTAAGGCACCAGCCGAATTAAGCGCCTCGATCCCGATGGGCGATCTCAATTTCCCTGTTTATCGGCTGGCGTTGATCGTCATTGGTTTGGCGGTGGCGGGCGCGTTGTGGTGGATGCAAAACCGCACGCGCGTCGGGGCGATCGTGCGGGCAGGCATGGACGACCGCGAAATGGTGCTCGGCCTGGGTATCAACTTCCGGCTGGTGAGCACAGGGGTCTTTTTCATGGGTGCGTTTGTGGCGGGTTTGGCGGGCTTCCTGGGCACGCCGATCCAGGGTGCGAGTTCGGAACTGGGCTTCCCGATCCTGATCCAGGCATTGATCGTGGTGATCGTGGGCGGCGTCGGGCGCGTCGAAGGGACATTGCTTGGCGCACTGGTGATCGGCCTGATGGATTCGCTTGGCAAGACCTTCTTCCCGCAATTTTCGTCATTCACGATCTACGTCGTCTTCATCCTGATCTTGCTGTTCAGGCCGACGGGGCTGCTAGGACGCACGCAAGTGGGCAGCGCGATCCCGCCTTCGACCGATTTCCGGGCGGCGTGGCGCGGCATACCTCGTCAATTTAGTGGCGCATTGGGCAACGTTCAGCGCTTTCTGGCGACTTTTGGCCCGTATCTGGTGCTGGCGATCGGCCTGCTTGTGCTGCCAGCGTTGGCCTCATCGTATCTGTTGACAACGGTCAGCCAGATTTTTATCTACGCGATCTTTGCGCTCAGCTTGAATCTTCTGTTCGGTTATACGGGAATGTTCTCGCTCGGCCATGCCGCCTATTTTGGGGTGGCCGCTTATGTAACGGCGTATGTGTCGGTCGCGCTGCACGTTCACAGTTTTTGGGTGCTGCTGTTCGATGGCGTACTGGCGGCGACCGTCACGGCGGCGATCTTCGGGATCATCGCGCTGCGGGTGAGCGGCACCTATTTCTTGTTCGTGACGCTGGCGTTGGGCGAACTGCTTGTCGCGGTCGCCAATAGCTGGACGAAAGTTACGGGTGGCAGCCAGGGCATTTATGGCATCCTGTACCCCGATCTCGGTCTGGCAATCAAAATGGGGCCAAAGCCATATTACTACGTGCTGTTGGTCGCCTTCGTCATCTGTGCGACGCTGCTGTATGTGATCGTCAAATCGCCGTTCGGCTTGGCGCTGCAAGGTATCCGCGACGACGAAGGTCGTATGAAACATCTCGGCTATCAGACGTGGCTGTTCAAATATCTGGCGTTCGTGATTGCGGGGGCGTTCGCGGGCGTGGCCGGAGTCCTGTTCGCGCCTGCCACCTCGACGGTTGTGCCCCCGTATCTCGGCACGACAATCTCCGCGCTGGTCATGTTGATGATTATCCTGGGCAGTTCGCGGGTGTTCGGCGGCCCGATCATCGGCGCGGCGGTCGTCCTGCTCTTGCAAAACTATATCATCCTGCTGACGCCGGAACGCTGGCCGCTGATACTCGGCGTGATCTTCGTGCTCAGTGTGATGTTCCTGCGCGGCGGCGTCGGCATCTACGTGATCCGCGCGCTCGATCGGCTGCGCTTACGACCTGCGCCACCTCCTATCGCGCATGACGATGAACCGAGCACGCTGTCGCCCATCGCTGCGCTCCCGGAGGCAAACTAACCATGCAGTCGAACGATATGAACGGGACAGCGCTCGAATTGCAGGCGCTAGGCAAACGATACGGCGGCCTGGAAGTGCTCAAAGATTTGACGTTCAGTGTACCGCGTGGCGCGCGTGTCGCTATCATCGGGCCGAACGGCGCAGGCAAAACGACCTTGCTCAGCGTGATCACAGGTGCGCAGCGGGCATCCAGCGGGCGCGTATTGCTGTTCGGCGCGGATGTGACGCCCTTGCCCCCGAATCGACGGCTCGCGCTCGGCCTGGGCTGCTCGTTCCAGATCAACCGCTTGTTCTTCGGCCTCAGCGTGCTCGATAACACGCGGCTCGCACTGTTGGGCGGGCGCGGCTGGAGCGACAAGCTGTTTCGGCCATTGGCGGGCGGCGCAGTCGGCACAGTCGGAACAGTCGGACGGCGCGCGCAAGAGCTGCTCGAATCGATGGCGCTCTGGGATAAACGCGATGAGCAGGTCGGCCTGCTCTCGTATGGCGATCAGCGCAAGCTCGAAATCGTGTTCGGTCTGGCCGCCCATCCCAAGTTGCTCGTTCTGGATGAGCCGACCGCCGGACTCGCCCTGGATGAGATCGAGCCGTTCATGGCGCTGATCAAGCAGTTGGCCGCCGATACCACACTGATCTTCACTTCGCACGATATGGACGTGGTATTTGGCCTCGCCGATCGCTTGATCGTACTGTTTTTCGGCGAAATCGTGGCACAAGGCACGCCCGAAGAAATCCAGGCCGATCCGAAAGTCCGCGAAATCTATCTCGGCGAATCCAGCGAAAAGGCGTAACCATGCTCGAACTTCAGGATGTCCACACCTACTATGGCGAGAGTCACGTTTTACGCGGCGTGGCGCTCCGCGTACCGGAACGTTCGGTCGTCGCGCTGCTCGGACGCAACGGCATGGGCAAGACGACCACCGTCCACAGCGTGATCGGCTTCACCCCCTGCCGACATGGTGCGATCACCTTCAAGGGCGAGTCGCTATCGAAGCTGCCCGCCAACGTGATCGCCACGCGCGGTCTGGCGATCGTACCGCAGACGCGCCGCATCTTCCCGTCGCTGTCCGTGCGCGAAAACCTGACGGTCGCCGCCCGCCGCCGCAAGGATGGTCGCACCTGGACGCTCCAGGAAATCTACGCGATGTTCCCCGTCCTCGAAACCCGCGCGAACGTCCCCGGTACGGCGCTCAGCGGCGGCGAGCAACAGATGTTGGCGGTCGCCCGCGCGGTAATGACCTCGCCCGATCTGATTTTGATGGACGAACCATCGGAGGGTTTAGCGCCACTGATGGTCGAACAGCTCAAGCGGATCATCGGCGAACTGCGCGCGGCGGGCTTGTCGATTCTGCTGGTCGAGCAAAATCTAGGGCTGGCGCTGTCCGTCGCCGATACCGTGTATGTGCTCGATAAGGGGACGATCATGTATCAGGGCACGCCCGCCGAACTGCACGCGAACGAAGACATCAAAACGCGACACCTGGGCGCTTCGGTGTGAAGGATCCTATATGAGCCTTGAGTTTCCGAACCTGTTCAGTCCTTTTCAGATCAAAAACGTCGCGCTGCGCAACCGGATCGTGATGCTGCCGCACGTCACCTATTACGCAACCGAGGATCGAACACCGAGCGCGCGTCATTTCCACTATTACACCGAACGGGCGCGCGGTGGAGTCGGCCTGATCATCACCGAGAGCCAGTATGTCCACGAGTCGAGCGCCATCGGCCATTGCGTGGATGCGTCGTCGCGCGACGGGATGCTGCGCTGGCGGGAAACGATCGCGGGCGTCCACGATCTGGGATCGGCAATGTTCGCGCAGTTGACGCATCACGGCATTCAGGGCGATGGCGCGCACAGTTATTTGCCGCTGCTTTCGCCGTCTGCCATTTCGGATGCCACCGTGAACCAGATTCCCAAAGCGATGGACGCCGACGATATGGCAACAGTGATTGATGCCTTCCGGGCGGCGGCGGCCAACGTCCGGGCGGCGGGTTTTGATGGCGTCGAGTTGAAGATCGGTCACGACGGCTTGCTGCGCGCGTTCCTCTCGCCTTACTTCAACCGTCGGGCAGATGATTACGGCGGCACCCCTGACAATCGGAGCCGTTTCGTTTTGGAAGTGCTGCGCGCCGTCCGCCGCGAGATCGGCGACGATTATCCGCTGGGCATCCGTTACTGCCTGGATGAGTGCATCCCTGGCGGCTATGGCCTGGACGATGCGCTCCACTATGCGGAGTTATTCTCGGCATCCGGCCTGATCGACTATTTCAGCGCCGATATGGGGACGTGGATGAGCGTCGATTGGCAGGTGCCGCCGATGTCGGTGCCGCCCGGTTACGCGGTGGCGGCGACGGCGCGGCTCAAGGCGACGGTCGCGCAGCCCGTGATCGGTTTCGGGCGCATCAAGAGTCCCGCCCAAGCCGAACGCATCCTGGCCGACGGCAGCGCTGATTTGATCGGCTTGACGCGCGCCCTGATCGCCGATCCCGAATTTGCGCGTAAGGCGCTCGAAGGCCGCACCGATGATATCCGTCCATGCGTCGCCTGCAACCAGGAATGTGTCGGGCGGCTGGTGCGCGCGCTGCCGATCGGGTGCGTGCATAACCCGGCGGCGGGTCACGAAAAGTCGCTCGGTGTGGCGACGCTCCAACCTGCGACTCACATCAAAAAAGTAGTCGTGATCGGCGGCGGCCCGTTCGGCCTCAAGGTGGCGGAAGTGGCGGCGGCGCGCGGCCATCACGTCACCTTGATCGAACAAGGGGCAATCCTCGGTGGTCAGGTCGCGGTGGCGGCGCGCGCCCCCGGTCACACCGAATGGGGCGAGATCGTAACCTATCTGGCAGGGCGACTCGATCGATTGGGCGTGACCGTCCGCTTGAACACGACGGCCACCCTCGACCTGATCCAGGCCGAATCGCCGGATGCGGTCGTGGTGGCGACGGGTGCAGCCCCGGCAGCGCCCCCCTTCGCGGTCAAAGGAACACTGCCGATCTGGGACGAGTGGCAGGTTATGGCGGGTGACATGCCGCACAATCGGCGAATCGCACTGCTCGATCTGGGGGTCCGCTACGAGGGTGCGGCACTCGCCGAAACCCTGGTCGAGCGTGGCAATCAGGTAACGTGGATCGCGCCAACTCCGACGGTCGCCTTCGAGGTCGATCCGCCCTCCCTGCTGCCGCTGCGCCGTGCCCTTGCCGCAAAAGGGACGGTTTGCATGGCGGAATCGATCGTGATCGAGGTCGGCGACGAGTCGGCGCTGCTGCTGAATCCACTGACGGGCACGGTTCAGCCGCTCGCGCCGATCGATGGCCTCGTGATCGCGGGCAACAAGCGCGCCGACAATGCGCTGGTCGCGCTGCTCAAGCCGCATTTTGCGGAGGTCTACACGGGCGGCGATAGTGTCGCGCCGCGTCACGTCGCCATAGCAATCCGCGAGGGCGAACACGTCGGACGCACCATCTGACACTGAGTCTTTTCGAGGCGGACGAGGCAAGCCATCGTCCCTACAGTATCGGCATTTTGGTAGGGACGGCGGCCTGCCGCGTCCGCTAATTCAGGCACTACAACCGTAACTTTTCACTGAGGAGCACGACTTTTCATGGGTCAACAACAACGCGGTCTCACTTTCGAACAATTCAACATCGGCGATCATTTTATCTCGCAAGCGCGCACCATCACCGAAGCGGATGTTGTGCAGTTCGCGGGCTTATCGGGCGATTTCAATCCACTGCATACCGATGCGGAATTCGCCAAAACGACGCCCTTTGGCGAGCGCATCGCACACGGGATGCTGATCAGCGCGATTGCTACGGGCATGGCGAATTGGACGGGCGTCTTCGAGGGCACGACGATCGCGCTGATGGAACAGCTTTTGCGCTATAAGGGCGCGGTTCGCCTGGGCGATACCGTACACCTGGAACTGACCGTCAGCGAGAAAAAGGAAACCTCGAAGCTTGATCGGGGCATTATCAAGGTCGATGCGGCGGTCGTCAATCAGGCGGGCGCGACGGTGATCGACGGGCAGTGGACATTGATGATGAAGCGGAGCACACCATGACCGGACGACTAGACGGAAAAATCGCACTGGTGACGGGAGCGGGCGGCGGTATCGGGCGGGCGACGGCGCTGCGCTTCGCGGCGGAAGGGGCGTCGCTGATTGTGGCCGATTTGGACGAAACGCTAATCCACAAGACAGCAGCGCTGATCACAGGATCGATCGCGGTGACGGGCGATGTGTCGCAGCGGGCGGACTGCGCGCGCATCGTGGAAACGGCGACCAAGCAGTTCGGGCGACTCGATATTCTGGTCAATAACGCGGGTATCATGCGCGATGCACTGACCACGCGTGTCAAAGATGGCGACGTGAAAATGATGTCTGACGATCAGTGGGACGCTGTGCTCGCAGTCAACTTGAAGGGGACTTGGCTGATGGCGCAGGCCGCCGCCGTCCCGATGATCGCGCAGAAGGGCGGACGCATCACCAACACCTCGTCGATCTCCGCCAATGGCAACGCCGGGCAAGCCAACTACGCGGCCTCGAAGGCGGGCGTGATCGGCCTGACGCGCACGTTGGCGCTCGAATGGGCGCGTTACCATATTGGCGTGAACTGCGTCGCGCCGGGTGCGATCAATACACGCATGACGGCGGCCATCCCAGAAAAGGTGATGGAGGGTCTGCTGGCGCGGATTCCGCTGGCGCGCCTCGGCGAACCCGAAGAAATCGCCGCCGCGCACGTTTTTCTCGCCAGCGCCGATGCTTCGTACATCACCGGGCAGGTGATCTGGGTCGATGGCGGCGTCAGTCTGGGTTAGACTATTGGTCAAAAGTTAAGCTAAGAAGCCAGTTGTCAAGGGCAAAAATACGGTCATCTGGCTTGCTCAAACGGCGATCTCAATGGCCCAGTTAGCCGTGTCAATTCAGAGAACCCCTCTATCCCCCCACCCCTTTCCCCCACGCAAGCGGTGGGAAAGGGGAGTCACACGCGACCCCTGACCGACATTCGCCACGTCCGTCAGCCGGCGGGGGCTACCGAGCGCCTCAGCGAGACGTCTGCGTGGGGGAATGGGTCGGGGATAGAGGGGTTTTTCCGCCCAGTCTCGATCTGCTGAATCTGCATTTTTAGGAGAACATTGTCGCTATGCCACTCCAAAACACGTACATCCCCTATCGCGGGTATTGGACGACGCCGTTCGTCAAATGGCAGGGCAGCTTCGCCAATCTGCACCCGTTGACCTTCGCGGCAGAAGTCGGACGGCGCGCACTGGCCGAACGGAACATCGATGCGGGCGTCTTCGATGGCCTGCACCTCGGTATGACCGTGCCCGCGCTCCAATCTTTTTATGGCGCGTCGTGGGTGGCGGGACTAATCGGCGCGGGTGGTGTCAGCGGCCCGACGGTTAATCAGGCGTGCGCAACTTCGGCGCGTGTCGTAGGCGGCGCGAGCTTCGAGATCGAGGCGGGCGCGGCGGATACGATCCTATGCCTGACCGCCGATCGCACATCGAACGGCCCGCACCTGACCTATCCGAATCCGGCCAATTCTGGCGGCAAACCCGACGCCGAAGATTGGGTATGGGACAATTTTAGCTGCGATCCCTGGGCGGGCGGCGCGATGTTGGGCACGGCGGAAAACGTCGCCGCGCGCGAGTCGTTCAGTACCGAGGAACAGCACGATGTCGTTTTGCTGCGCCACGCCCAATATGCGCGCGCCCTGGCCGACGATGCCGCTTTTCACCGCCGCTACATGGTCACGCCCATCGAGATCAAGAATGCTCGCGGTCGCGTGACGGCCACCATCACCGATGACGAAGGTATTTTCCCGACCACGAAGGACGGCTTGGCGCGGCTGACACCCGTGCTCGCGGGTGGAACGGTCACCTATGGCGGCCAGACTTATCCCGCCGATGGCAGCGCCGCGTTGATTCTCGCCAATCGTGAGCGTGCACAAACGCTGAGTGCGGATGCGAAGATCGAAATCCAGGTGCTCGGATTTGGGCAGGCGCGCGTCGAAAAGGCGCATATGCCGATGGCTCCGGTGCCCGCCGCACAGAAGGCGTTGGCGGCGGCGGGCATCACGATCGAGCAGGTGAAGGCGATCAAGACGCATAACCCGTTTGCCGTGAACGATCTGTACTTTGCGCGGCACATGGGCGTCTCGCTCGAAGCCATGAACAACTACGGTTGCTCGCTGATCTGGGGGCATCCACAAGGGCCGACGGGGATGCGCCTGATCATTGAGTTGGTCGAAGAACTGGTGCTGCTGGGCGGCGGCTATGGCCTGTTTACGGGCTGCGCGGCGGGCGATACGGGCGCGGCGATCGTCGTGCGCGTCGGCGATGCCGCCTCCTAACGTCAGCGACTGAGCGCATGTTTGGGACTTTTTGAGCGTCCGCCTGCTATCCTGAAGCGAATAGTCAAGGAGTAACGCGAACATGCCCTACAATAACGTGGCCGATTTGCCGCCGTCGATTACCAATCATCTGCCGCAGCACGCTCAGGAAATCTTCCGCGCCGTCTTCAACAGCGCGTGGGACGAATATCAGCATGACGAAGAGCGCGCGCATCAGGTGGCGTGGGCGGCGGTTAAGCACAAATATGAGAAGGACGAACAATCCGGCCAATGGCATGAGAAAACCGCCAGCGCTTCTCGTTAACATGCTCCGCCCTTCGTTTCGCCGCTTCTTTGTCGTGGGACTATGCGGCGCAGTGCTCATGACTGTGCCGCATCTAGCTCAAACTGATCCGCCCGTAATCGTTGCTGCGACCCAGGATTTGGGGGCGATTGGTGCGCCGCCGGGTGTCAGTGCCCGCGATGGCGGCGCATCCGTTCGGTTGGACGACAAAATCCTGTGGACGTTCGGTGATACGTTATTTGCGCCCGCCGTTGCCGATGGCGCACACCTGCGCTCGAATACAGCCGCACTCGCCGATCCCGATCGACCGTTGATCGTCAGCGAGCCGCTTGATTCGCGGGGTGCCCCGTACCCATTTCTGCCTTTTACAGCAGACGAGGCAGCGTACAATGCAGCCCACGCGAGTCTCGGCGATCGGGTTGCGTTGTGGCCGGGTTCGATTGTGGCTGCCGAGGATGGGAGCGGCCTAGTATTTTACGACAAACTGCGCGTAGAGCCGGGTATTCTCAACTACATACATTTGGGCATCGGTTTGGCGCACGTCGATCCCGATCAGACGATGGCCGTGCGCGATCCTGGCTTGTTGTTCGGAGCATCCGAACCGAGTTTTGTAAGTGCGGTGCGCGCGGGCACATGGCTCTATGTGTATGGGAGTTTGGCGGGAAGCCGCGATTTGGCCGTCGTCGTCGGGCGCGTGTCGTTCGCTCAGGTGCGCGAACGCGCGGCTTACCGCTTCTGGGATGGTGTAGACTGGAACGCCGATGTGATGCGCGCCGTACCCGTTATGCGCCACATTCCAGGCGCGCTCACCGTATCGTATAACGCCTATTTGCGAACGTATGTAGCCGTTCACAGTGAGGCGCTATCCAATCGCGTCGTTTTGCAAACCGCGCCTGCACTCGAGGGTCCGTGGAGCACACCGATCATTGGTTTCACCGGACTTACGCCCGCTAAGGATTCGGTCGATTACGCTGCGATCGAGCATCCTGAACTGAGCACAAACGGCGGCCAGACGATCGTCATCACTTACTATCATCCGCTCGGCAGCCTGAAAGGTGAACTGCGCCTGGTCACCGTCACCTTTTCCTAGCACACCATCAAGCCACCCGACATCCGTGAAAAAAGGGATTGAAAGCGCAGGCAAAGCTGAAATTTGTCCGCCCCTATGCGGACGGAGGCTGAGCGTCTTCGATCGGCGAAATGTGCGCGATCGGTGCGTGGCGCGCGCGTAACTGCTTGAGGTAGCCGTGCAGCCGATCGCGGGCTTGCTTGGCAGCCGGAGCCATGATCGGGTGACGCTGATAACGCCAGCGCTTGAGCCAAACCACATGCCGCAAACTGCGCTGAATCTCGAGCGGCGGCGCTTTCAGCGACATCGGTTGCGCGGCGAAAGCTGCCGGACGTTCAACGCGGCTCAGTGTGTCCGGCACCGGGCAAAACACTTCGCAGATGCCGCAGCCAATGCACAAATCAGCGACGACCGTATGCTGGTACTCGGCGCTGATGACGATTGCGCCCGGAATCGGGCAATAACGCCGACACTGGCCGCATTCGATGCACGTATTTTCGTTGATGATAAAAACGAATTCAGCCACATCCCACTTCCTACTGCGTCCCTAGGCGATCACCGCTGAGAACAACGTCCGGTGCTTGTCGGAGGCCTCTTTGGCCGCGCTGTCGAGCGTCGCATAGAGGTCTTGTTCGCGCTCGGTGCGGAACTTCACGATCTCGCTGCGATAGGCCGCGTTATGCGCGGTTAACTTTGGCAGCCAGTCCGCGCCAATCTTGATATGCATCCATTCATCCGCGATCAAATATTCAAACAGGCGCGCCGTCCGCTCATCGCCGAGGCCGCGACAGATTTCGACGGCCATTGCGAAATCGTCGAGTACCCAACCCTCGATTACTTGGTTGAGATTGACCAGCCGTTTGGCAAGGTCTTCCTGGCGCATTGATGGTAGATAGAGCGGGAACGTGTCGCGCACGGGAAGCATATCGAGCGTGCCGCCCATCTCGAAAAAGCGTTGCAGGCTCAGTTCGGTGTGGCGCGACTCGTCCCACAGTTGCTGCGCGATCAAAAAGCGCAGTTCCCAGGGCGCATCCGGGAAATCGGCCAGCGTGCGGCCACAGTTCTCGGTCGCTTCGATCTCGCCCTCAACGGTCATGAACATATACTTGACAAGCGTGTCTTTGTCCCAAATATCGGTAGCCGCGCGCCCCTCGTGGCGTTCGTAGGCTTCGATGCGGAAACGCGAATCGCGGGCGGGCTGATCCTTGAGGAAGCGACGCGGCGGCGCGGGATTGCGAAACGTCACGGGTGGGTTGGGCGGATCGTGCGGCATCGTGCCCAGCACACCACCTGCCGCATCGAGCACTGCGGTCAGATGCAGCCGCCACGTTTCGGCCATCGCCTTTTGTTCGGGACAGGTGATGAGCGAGCGTAGCGTCTCTTGACCCCAAGCCGCGTACTTTTCGTGATCGGCGGCGGCGCGTTCGAGCAAGCGCACGGTCGGGAAATCCGCCACCGAATCGTCCTGCGCGATGTGCTCACGGTAGACGCGCGCCAAATGCGGTCGCAGCACCTGAAATACGCCCACGAAGCGCTCGATCAGGTCATCGGGGTTCGCCAGTTCGTTGCAAAACTGCTCAAACAGGCCGTTGGGCGCGCGCGTCGCCGCGCCGAACGCACCTACCTGCGGCAGCCGATCGCGCATGGCGTCGCTGTGGCAGGCATCCTCGAAAAGCTGATAGCTTAACTCGATCTTGATCTCGGTGATCGGGATCGTTGCCAGCCAGCCTGCTTGCGTTTCCATCAGGCGCGTTTCGGCGTAACTATAACCGGCGAGGCGTCGCGCAACCGCTTTGACATCCAAAACATCGGAAATGTGGCGGGGAGTGCTCTGTTTGATGGGTATATGGCGCATGATGCCGGGCGGCTCATTCCTCACTAGCGAATCGGGCAGATTTTGATTGGGTTGTCTCAGATTTGATCGATCTGCGTGGAGAACGTGCAGCCGTGCCGTTTATCTCAAGTGGGAAACTTCGAGATCACGCACAGGAAAACGCAGATAGCCATGTTATAGACACTACAACGCCAACGCGCGAGATTCGTTGTGCATTTTACCAGGGTTGCGTGAACGGCACGCATTACAGCCCACGCCCCACGATCTGATTGTAGGCGCGCGCTTGCCGTTCGCGGGCGGCTCGATAGCGTTCCGAAAAAGCAGAACGCGGCTGATAAACGGCTGCGATACGCGGTTCGACGGCGACGCCTAGGGCCAACAGCGCCGTACCGCGCATACTGGCTTGGGCATCCGCGCATAATGTGATCGGACGCTCCAAAACATCGGCGGTCAACTGTGCCAGACCCGGCGAGGCGGCCAGCACGCCGCCCGCGCCATAGATCGCAGGGCGTGTCGGCGTGAGCGCACTCAACCGATCGTCGATGGCCGCCAGTTGATAGATGACGGCTTCCAACGAGGCGCGCGCAATATCGGCGCTCGTCGTGCTGAGCGTCATGCCCAGGATCGCGGCGCGGGCGTCGTCGTGCCAACCCGGACTGCGCTCGCCCGCCCAAAACGGCAGCACCGTCAAGCCGTGCATATCCGGCGGCGCATCGGCATCGAACATACCCGCACCCGCGCCAAAGGTCGTTTCCAGCCAAGCGTGGACATTGCCCGCGTTGCTGACCGCGCCGCCCACCAGGGTTTCCGCCGTGCTGCACCGATAGCCGAACAAGCCCGCCGGAATCTGGTCGGGCACTTCCGGCAGCAGCAGCCGGAGCGCGCCGCTGGTGCCCATCGTCAACGCCGCCCGCCCCGCCGTGACCGCGCCACAACCGACGTTGGCCGTATAGCCATCACCCAACGCTGGAAACCAAATCGCCTCGCGCAGGCTCGGCCATCGCGCGGCGGCACGATCGGGCAACTTTCCGAATGGTTCATCATCAATCGCCGAAAGTTGATCGGGGCGTAGGTTGGCCGCGCGCAGCGAGTCCGCATCCCAAATAAGCTGACTGCGATCGAGCATCCCCGTCCAAGCGGCCATCGAACTGCTCGCACGCGCCGTCCCAAACAGCGTCCAGGTCAGCCATTCGCCAAAAGACCACCAGTGAGCGGCGCGCGCAAAAATATCGGGTTGCGTGTCCGCCAACCATGCCAGCCGCGCCGGCCAATAACTGACATGCAGCGGCGCACCCGTCCGATCCCAGGTCGTCATCGGATTGAGGTCGAGTCGTGCGACATAGGCGCGGCTGCGCGTATCGTTCCACATATAAATCGGCGTGATCGGCTGACCGTCCGCATCGAAGCCGATCAGATTGGTGACGAAAGTATCCATGCCCACCGCCACAACGCGCAGATCGGACGGCAAATTACGCAAGGACTTGTCGAGGCAAGCCAGCACCGTCTCCAGCAACACCGTCGCGGTCAGTTCCGCGCCGCCGTCGTGCGTCTGTGTCGGCTGATAGTGCTGGGAATCGCCAAAACCAGGTACGGCTTCCCCATCGATGGTATAGGCGGCAACGCGCACCGACGAACTGCCCACATCGATCGCCAGCGCACAGATTCGTTGGGAGCTTGTATCAATCATGGAGTGCCCTTTATCATGCGCGCATCCAAGTTACAGCGAGTTCTGAGCGGCTGATTGGTTTTGGAGCAGCCATGCGATCGCCAGATCGCGTTCAGTGGGTTTGAAAAATAGGCTGGGATGTTCGACTCGATCGTACCGCAGCAAACGTATAAACGTATTGGCGATCGAGATGAGCGCGTTGTATTTGGTGACGACGGCTGTCCGAGTTGGGGGACGATTGGGATACAAATCGATTACGCGGCGGATGCCCTGCGAAAAATAGCTGACGGGCAACGAGCCATTATCTGGCACCTCGATCAGCAGTGGCATAATCGAGTCGTGATACGGATTATCACGAAACAACGCTTCCAATTGGGTGAGATATTGATCGATCGCCGCAGGTGTTGAGCCGTGAAAACTGACCTGATATATGCCGTTGGCGAGCCGCGAAACTTCACAGAGCGCGACCGCTGCCGGCGGAGTCATGAGTGGCGGATCACGCGAAAGAACCATGTTTTGATCCTTATCATAGATTTATCAACGATAGTTTCTATTGATGGTGACTCAATCCTAACCATAACACATTTTATGCGCAATGAACGTGCCGAAGCGTATCAGATTCGTTTCAATTGACTTGCACTTGCCGCTTGAACTTGTTACTCTTGCATCATGTATCCCCACCTCGGTGCGATACGAGAATTCCGTTTTTTTGAGGAGAAGGCACAATGCGTCAATTTAAGGGTATCCGTATGTTTGCGCTGGTTGCGATGGCGTTGTTCGCCGTTGCATCGAGTGCCGGTAATGTATCCGCCCAAGCAGGCGGTACTGTGACCGTCGCCAAAGGTAAAGCGATCAAGATTGGCTGGGCGGGCGACTTGTCCAAGCAGCTCATCAAGCCGAGCGAAGGCGTCCAGTATGGCGCGCAGATCGCCGTGAACCGTATCAACGCGGCTGGCGGCATCAACGGCTTCCAGGTTGCTCTGGAATCCCAGGATGATCAATGCACGGGCGACATCGCGGCCACCGTCGCGCAAAAGTTCGCCAGCGAGCCGGATATTGTCGCCATCGTCGGACATATTTGCTCTGGTGCGACCGTCCCGGCCTCCGATGTGTATGAAAAGGCGCGTATTCCAATCGTTTCGGCCAGCGCGACCGCCAACAAGGTCACCAACCGTGGCCTGGACATCGTGAACCGCGTCGCCTTCAACGACAACAATCAGGCGCTCGGTGATTCGGCGTTCCTGATCAATGTCCTTAAGGTCAAGAACATCGTCGTGCTCGACGACAACCAAGCGTATGGTCAGGGCTTGGCGAAGGCGCTGGCCGCTGACTTCACCGCTCTGGGTGGGACCGTGCTGGACGCCGAAAGCATCGACAAAGATGCCAAAGACTACAGCCCCATCCTCAGCAAGTTGTTGGCGAATCCGCCTGATCTGATCTTCTTCGGTGGTTACTATGGCCCCGGTGCGCTGCTCACGCAGCAGATGCACAGCCTCGGCATGACCAAGACGATCTTCTTCAGCGATGACGGCGTGAAGACCAATGACTACCTGCAACTGGCGGGTAAGGATGCCGAAACGCAGTATGCTAGCGCCATCGGCTCGGCTGACCTGGATAAGGCCACCCAAGATGCCGTGACGGCGTTCCAGGCTGAGTTCGAGAAGACCTTCAGCGTCAAGTACGGCGACTACGATCCGTACCAACCCGCTGGCTTCGATGCCGCTCAGGTGATCCTGAACGCCATCAAGTCGGTTGCCAAAGTTGATGGTGATAACTTGACCATCGACCGCGAATCCCTCATCAAGGCGATCCGTGCCACAAAAGCCTATCAGGGCCTGACCGGTACGCTGACCTGCGACTCAAAGGGTGAATGCGGCGCGGGTGTGGTCAGCATTTTCCAGGTCAAGGGTGGTGCGTGGGTGACTGCTAAAACCTACAATGCCGATGATCTCGCCAAGCTGGCTGCGGCGATGCCGGGTGCGGCGGCGGCAGCAACAATGGCGGCGACGATGCCCGCTTCGGCGGTGACGATGGCGGCGACAATGGCTGCCACGCCGTAGTTCGTACCAACGTCAATCGTCTAACCTCGTGAGATAACCGCAAGGGCGTGGCGCATCCGTCGCGCCCTTGTAATACATAGCGCGTTTTTTATAAGACCGTGAAACTTAACTTTTTTGCCAGAATATCAAGTCGTTTCCCAATCGGAGTTTAGACATGTCCGAAGTCGCCGCGCAAGCCCCCTCCGCAGCTTTTCGTTTCGATCTTAATCGGCTGATGCGCGGTGTACAACGGTTGTTTGCACCGTTGGCCGTGATGCATATTTTCTGGTCGATCGCGCTCACCAGCGGCTTGCTCACTGGATTATCTTTAGGGATATTTAATAACAACCTCGCCCAGTTTAACGCGGGTTTCTGGTTGATCCAGCAGCAAGCCTTGCGTGCGCTCATGCTGCTCATGATCGTCGGCACGGTGATCGGGATCGTCAACCATCGGAACGATCAAAGTGGGTATGCACCACGCGCCTTGACCAGCTTATTCGGGCTGGCGGTGATCTGGCTGATTGCCGAGCGCGTGTTCGTGGTAACGCTGAGCACTCACTATATTTTGACCTTGTGGGGTTTGCAGCTCAGCAATGGCTTGATCCTGGGCAGCCTGTACGCCTTGATCGCGCTCGGTTATACGCTTGTCTATGGCATTTTGCTGATGATCAACTTTGCGCATGGCGACGTGATGATGATCGGCTCGTATGCGGGTTATTTCGTGCTGCAACTATTTCGGGGAAACACGTCGCTGTTTGGCCCACCCGAAACGGCCAGCATCGTACTCACATTTTTCATGATGGTCATCGTGACGTTGGCTGCTATGCTCGGCTCGATGCTAACTGGCTTAGCTGTCGAGCGAATCGCCTATCGACCGCTGCGGCGCGCGCCCCGACTCGCCCCATTGATCAGCGCGATCGGTGCGTCAATCTTTTTGGAGCAGGCGGCGCAGCGTATATTTGGCCCCGGTCAGCGCGGCTTCGATGTGCCAACTCTGCTCAGCGGCAGTTTCATCGTGAACCTGGGTCCCGCTTTTGGGCCGCCGATCCCCATCTCTAAGATTGGTCTGATTGTATTCTTCGCCGCGTTTGTGCTGATGATCGCCCTGTATGTGTTGGTGCGATTCTCACGGATTGGGCGGGCAATGCGTGCCGTCTCCGAGGATAAAGATACCGCCGCCTTGATGGGTGCGAACGTCGATGGCGTGATTGCCGTCACGTTCGGACTGGGCGCCGCATTGGCGGGGGCAGCGGGTGTGTTGTGGGGTTTCTATACCAAGCAGACCGATCCGTTCGCGGGCTTCACGCCGGGCTTGAAAGCATTCACGGCGGCTGTCCTCGGCGGCATCGGGAATATTCCGGGCGCGGTGTTCGGCGGCTTGTTCCTGGGTTTGGCGGAGGCGCTCGGGCCGTTTGCGCTCGGCATCCCCAACGAATACCAAAACGTGATCGCGTTTGCGTTGCTGGTTTTCATCCTGATCTTTCGCCCGAAGGGTCTGTTGGGCGAGATATTAGCAGAGAAAAAGGTGTAATCATGACAGAAAACACAATGCCCGATCAACCGAGAAACATCAGCCGAGATCAGATTTTGGAAGTGATCGGCGGCGCGTCCTGGCTCATTACTCAGGGTTGGGAGGCCGATATAGCGGTCGAGACTGCATGGCGAGCATTTTTTGATGGGCGTACTATCGATCAAACGGATGTTGAAAACTCGTCGCTGGCGAATAGTTATCAAGGGATCGCGCTGGGTTTGATCGATCAGGAACTCGGCGAGCGTGCCGAAATGAACTGGGACGAGGCGCGGGACATTATTTATAACACAGCGAAGCTCATCAGTGAGCAGGTGCAGGCCACGAGCAAACACTTCAAAATCGATGTTGCCACAGGCCGTCGCTTGTTGGCTGGGCAAAACCCGTAACAGAGGCACAGTATGAATATTTTTTTTCAAGGTGCATCCTTTCGCCGCGCGCTCATTAACGGCCTGATCGCGGGCGCGGTCGTCGTTTTTTTTGTGCTGATCGGCATCCCCGGCGGTACAGGCGACGCCGACTCGCTGCCACCCTGGTTTGCCTGGGGACTGCTGATGTTGGCCGTCGGTACATTTGGTTTTTTTGCGGCGCGGCCTCGAACCGTCGTCGAGCGGCGCGACGCCACCCCGACCGAGTCGCTGATGCGCGGTGCGGTCGTCGGAATCACGGCGGCGGCGCTGCTTGTCGTGCTGATGTGTGCGATCAATGCCGGGCAATTGTGGGAAATCAGCCGCCCTTCGACCAACTTGGCAACGGGTTTGCGACCCAATATTACGCGCGTGCAAGATGTGTTCTGGAACGTCACCTCGCGCTCGACGGCGGTCATGTCCGGGTTATCTGAAAAGCAGATTAATCCGTCGGCGCTCAACGGTGCAGAGCGCGCTGATCCGACCTTCCGCTTCTTTTTAATGGCGTGTCTGTTGCCATTGGCAGGTGTGATCGGCGCGGGAGTCAATGTGTTATCCAGGCGGCGTTCCGAAGTGAGAACGACTTCGGCGGTGGCTGAACCTCCGCAGTGGCGCGCATGGCTGCCGATCGGGATTCCATTGGCGGTATTTGCTTTTATTGTGCTCAATCAGGTATTCGCGGCGAAGGTGGGGAGCGGTGGCCTCGTTGACAGCTATTTGCAGTTGATCGGCGGCAACGCACAGTTGATCGGATTGCTGGCGTCGTTTGTGTTGATCGCCAGCGCGCTGCTCGCCATCCGCGAGGTGGACACAACGCCCGTCAGTGTCACAGCTACGACCACCGCTATGGTCACGCGCGCGCTGCCATCGATCATCTTGATCGTGATTTTGTGTGGGGTTGGCATCCTATTCGCACCATCACGGTCGGCCAACGATATGCTCTTTTCGCCCAAAGCGCCCAGCCTATCACAGATCAACGACGCCAATGGACAGCCGCAGGTCGTGCCGGAAACGCTCGCCCCCATCAGCGATGAGCAACTGTTGAGCTATCAGCGCGCGGCGATCCTTGTCGTTGGCCTGCTGTTCATCCTCGGAAACCTGTTCGCCGCACGCGGAACGCTTTCGCCGCGCCGTTTGTTTGCGCTCAATGTGCTGCTCGGAACGCTGGCGATCATGCCGCTGTTCCTCGATAAATATCAGCAAAGTGTCTTGTTGCTCGTCGGGATCAACGTGCTGCTTGGCCTCGGCCTCAATATCGTGGTCGGTTATGCGGGCTTGCTCGATTTGGGCTACGTCGCCTTTTATGCGATCGGCGCGTATGCCTATGCCTTCCTTTCGAGCAATGAAAAAGACGGCAACACGCTCAAATTCTTTGGCAACCACGAGTCGGCGGCGAATATGTCGGCGGCGCTGTTGATCGGGTTGATCATTTCCGGCGCGGTGATCTGGTTCGGATTGAACTGGTGGCGCGGACGTTCGAGCCAGCCCGTCGTGACGGGACAAACGAAGCAGCCGGGTTGGCTCGCCTATGTGCTGGTAGGCGGATCGATCGCACTGTCGCTGTTGGTGATCGGGCTGCTGCAAGGCACGGCGTTGTACGCTTCGTTCGGCGGCTTCCCGATTTTCGCCATTGGCTTGCTGGTCGGCGTGGTTTGTGCGGGGACAGCGGGCGTGCTGCTCGGTATCCCGGTACTGCGGCTGCGCGGCGATTATCTGGCGATCGTCACGCTCGGCTTCGGCGAAATCATCCGCCTGTTCCTGAATAACCTCAAAACGATCACGGGCGGCCCGCAGGGTTTGCTCGGTATTCCACACGCCGCGGTGGGCAATGTGGAATTGGGCAGCAACGAGGGTCTGCTCTATCTGGCGCTCCTGGGCTGTTTGCTGGTGGCAATCGTTTCGCTGCGGCTCAAATCGTCAAGATTGGGACGTGCCTGGAGCGCGCTCAGTTCGGATGAAGATATTGCGCAGGCGATGGGCATCAACGTGACGAATACGAAGGTGCTAGCCTTTGCGATCGGCGCTGCATTCGCGGGCGTGGCGGGCGTGATCTTTGCTTCGCGGCAGGGCAGCATCTTCCCCGAAAACTTCACGCTCGATCAATCGATCAACGTGCTGAGCCTGATCATCATCGGCGGCATGGGCAGCATCCCCGGCGTGATCGTCGGTGCGCTCGTATTGGTCGGTATCCCGGAATCGCTGCGTGTATTTCAGAACTACCGTATTTTGGCCTTTGGCGCACTGCTGATCACGATGATGATCGTCCGTCCGCGCGGATTGCTGCCACAGCCGCCGCAGCCGTTGGAAGCGCGCGCCGCCACCCTGTCGCGCAAGGAGTCGCCCACCTCATGACCGATCTACCCACATCACCCGCACCCGCCGTCCAGGTGACGCATCTGACCAAACGCTTCGGTGGCTTGACCGCCGTCAAAGATGTTTCGATTGACATCCCGCCGCAAAAGATCGCCAGCATCATCGGTCCGAACGGCGCGGGCAAAACGACGTTCTTCAATTGCGTCACGGGCTTTTATGCGCCGACGACGGGCGATGTGATCTTTGAGGGCAAGTCGATCGCGGGGCTGCGTCCCGATCAGATCGCGGCGCAGGGTATCGCGCGCACCTATCAGAATATTCACTTGTTCAGTGGCATGACCGTGCTCGAAAATATCCTGGTCGGGATGCACACCCGCCTGTTCAGCGGCCCCGTCGCCGCGATCGTTCACACGGGCGACAATCGCCACGAGGAAAACGCAGCGTTAGAACGCGCCTATGCGTTGCTCGAATTCGTCGATCTGCAAGGCAAAGGCGACAACGTTGCCAGCAACTTGCCGTATGGCAGCCAGCGCAAATTGGAAATCGCGCGGGCGCTCGCCAGTCAACCGCGCTTAGTGCTGCTCGACGAACCCGCCGCTGGCATGAATCCGCAAGAGACCGAGGAGATGATGCACTTCATTCGTCGTTTGCGCGATGAACGCGATCTGACGATCATGTTGATCGAGCACGATATGGGGCTGGTCATGGACATTTCCGATCAGGTGAGCGTGCTCAATTTTGGTCAAAAACTGGCGGAAGGCACACCCGCCGAAGTGCAAAACAATCCGCTGGTGATCGAGGCATATCTGGGTGCGCCCGCCGAAGAAGCCGCCGCTATTCTGGAAGGGGGCACAACCGATGTCGCCGCTGCTTGAAGTCGAAAACATCCACACCTACTACGGCAAAATCCACGCTCTGCGCGGCGTCTCGCTGACCGTCGAAGAAGGCGAGGTCGTCACGCTGATCGGTGCGAACGGTGCAGGCAAAACGACCACCCTCAACACCATTTGCGGAATTCAGCACGCTGCCGAGGGCGAGATTCGTTTCAAGGGCGAAGACATCAGCCGCCTGCGTGCTGATCAGATCGTGGCGCGTGGGATCGGCCAATCGCCGGAGGGACGGCGCATATTTAAACGGATGAGCGTCCACGAGAACCTGATGATGGGCGCGTTCACCCGAAATGATCGCCTCGGCATCGCCGACGATCTCGAATTCGTGTTCAAAACGTTTCCGCGCCTCAAAGAACGCATCACGCAGGCAGGTGGAACGCTTTCTGGCGGCGAACAGCAGATGTTGGCGATGGGGCGCGCGTTGATGGGAAAACCGCACTTGCTGCTGCTGGACGAACCATCGATGGGTTTAGCGCCGCTGTTGGTACGCGAGATTTTCAATATCATCAAATATCTGAACCAGAAGGGCACGACGATCCTGCTCGTCGAGCAAAACGCACTGATGGCGCTCGGCGTAGCGAATCGCGGTTATGTCGTGCAGACGGGCGTGATCACGCTGACCGACTCAGCGAAGGCGCTCCAACAAAACGAGACGGTGCAGCGTGCGTATCTGGGCGGCGGCTGAAGTCCGCGCGACTGCTCTCAGCCGCGTTCGTAGGCTGCCCGCAAATAAATATCCAGCAAATAGCGTGGATAACCGATGTGCAGCAAATTCTGCTCGCAGACCAGGAGCGAGGCCCCATTATCGCGCCAGTGCGGAACACGCTTGATCAACGTTTCGACCTTCTCGCGCGGCATGATGATCCAGGTATCTTTGGGCACGTTGCCATACGAAATGACCTCCATCTCCGCGCTGGGCAGGCTGGTTTTCATATACGGCGCGATCAGTACGACCTTCCGCGCGCCGCGATCCTCTTTGAGATGCTGCGCCACAAAACGTGCTGTACCACCTAGATCAACGAGGTCTTCGATCACGCCAACGACCTGATCCTTTACATCGATCGAGAGTTCGTGGACGATTCGTGGCTTATCGAGCGGTTGACCCGGCCCCGCGTAAAATTTGACGCCCATCGTCCCGAAGGCGATCGGCGGAATATTCTTGTTGAGCGTCCACGCCAAGTGATCATGCAGCAGGACGCCGGGCAGCAAACCGCCCATCGTGATCATCACGGCGTGCGTAATCTGGCCTTTGGTGGCGATGTTGTCAATTTGATAGCGATATACGGCACGCGCCAACTGCGACGCGATGAACGTCATCACATGATCGGGTACATACAGAAACTTCAGGGTGTCGAACGCCACTTCTGTTCCTGATGGATTTTGCCAGAACTCGGCGCTGATCAGGTCATCCAGACCTCTAACGTGGTCGGCATAGCTGCTCATCACGGCGGATAGATTTCCTTCAGTATGATCGAAAAAATGCAGTGGTTTGACGCCCCTCACCGTGAGTACAGAGAGGGGCTGGAGGTGAGGTAAATTTTTAGTGACCCTTGAGATCGGCGTACACGGGCACGGCGATCCCGCTGCCATTGACGATGATGCCGCCGACGTCAGGTCGCACGAGCGCGTTCAGTTTCGGAAAAAACACGGGCAGCCAACCCACTTTGTCGATAGCGATTTGCTCGGCCTGTTGATAGAGTTTGAAGCGAGTCGCATCGTCGCCAATGATCGTGTCAGCCATATCGACCAACCTATCGAATGTGGAGTCTGACCAGTGGCCGTTGTTGTTGCCCACATCGGTGTGCAACTGCTGCGACAGGAAATTTTGCGGGTCGGGATAATCAGCGCCCCACACGCTGTAAAAAGCCTGCACGCCGCTCGTTTTGGGGTCTTTGTAAGTAGCGGTGAGCGTATCGCTGAACTTGGCAACTTCCATCGGATCGAGCTTGACGGTGATGCCCAGGTTCGTCTTCCACAGCGCTTGGAGGAAGGTCAGGACGCGCTCGTTATCACCTTCGGTACCATAGGTGATCGTTACTGGTGGCAGCGTTTGCGCGGTAAAGCCTGAATCGGCCAGCGCTTTTTTGGCGGCGGCAGCATCGAATTTGAGCGGCGTAATCGGCAAGTCCGTGCCCGGAATGCCCGGCGGGACGATCCGATCGGCGGGTGCGGCGGAGCCGCTCAGAATTTTATCGGTCAGCGCAGCCTTGTCGATGGCGAGCGCAAAGGCGCGCCTCACATTCACGTTATCAAAGGGCGGTACGGCGTTATTGAAGCCAATATAACGAGTTATGAAGCTGTCCGCCTGCTTGAAATCGGGCTTGCCCACCACTTCGCCCAGGTCGCCGACCGGGACGCCATTTTGCTGGCTGCCCATCACATCCAATTGACCAGATTTGTATAGTTGATAGGCGGTTTCGCTCTCCTGGATGAACAGGAAATCAATCTCAGCGACGCCTGACCTATCCCAATAGCCGCCGTTTGGGACGATCGTAATGAACTGGTTATGCCGCCACTCTTGAACTTTGAAGCCACCGCTGGTGACGGGATGCGTCGCCCAATCTTTATCGGCGCTCACCTGCGCCTTCGAGATCACCCAGAAGCCGAATGTTAGTTGATCGAGAAAAACGGCGGATTGCGCATTGATTTTGAACACAACCGTCTTGGCATCCGGTGCGCTGACGCCGCTGATCGTCGGCGCTTTGCCATTCACAAAATCATCCGATCCGATGATGCTGCTCAAATAGTACGAAGCGTTGCCGCCACCCACCTTTGGATCGAAAGCATAGGTCAATGAGTACACCACATCATCGGCGGTGATCGGCGAGCCATCGGAGAACTTCACATTATCGCGCAGGGTGAATGTGTACGTTTTGCCGCCGTCCGATACAGCCCACTTCTGAGCCAGATCGGGGATCACCTTCAGGTCTTTGTCGAGTTTAACGAGCCGCCCGAACAGGAAATTGATCACCAAAAAGCTCTGCGAGTCGGTGGCCTTAACTGGATCGAGCGTCGAGAGTTCGCTGATACCCTCGATCGACCAAGTGAGCTTTCCTCCCGCCGCATGGGTACGCACGGTACCCGCAAAGGGAAGCATGAACGCAGCAAGCAGCGCGACCAAAACAAATAGACGATAAACCATCGGTTTCATAGTTTGTATCCCCTGCAAAATCCAACATTTCCATCGGAACGATCTCAACGGACAAAGCGTACTACCACAGATTCTGATTCCACTATGTCGATATTGCCAAACTTAATGCGCCACTCCCAGCCGCCGCAGCTCGAACAAGATCAGCTCTTCCCAGGCGGTATTCGTCTCGACCGTCGCATAATGGATGCCGCGCCGGGCCGCAAACGTCCCGATTTCCGCGCGCCACTCCAACAAGCGGCGCGTATAGCTGGCTCGCAGCGCGCCGTCGATGCTAACATCCTGCGGGAGTCCGGTCTCGCTATCGATCAGACGCACATCGCCGCTCAGCGGCGGATTCACCTCATCGGGCGCGAGCAAATGGATCAGCGCGATCTCATAGCCGCGTCCGGCCAGCGCCGACAACCCATCCTGATAGCCACCCGGCGAGAGCAGATCGCTCACGATTAAACATAAGCCGGGGCGTGTCGTGCGCGCGGCATAATTGTGCAGCGCCGTATTCAGATCGGTGGTGCCGACCGCTTCCAAACGCTCCAAAAAGTTTATGAGGTCGAGTGTGCGGCCACGTCCTCGGTGCGGCCCCCACGTCGCATTGCCCGCATTGTTGGCATCGCGCAGTGCGGTCATCGTCAGGCGATCGCCGCTGCCCAGTGAGATATGCGCCAGCCCCGCCACCACCCGCCGCGCAAACGTAAACTTATGCGTCGGATCGATCGTGTCGGTCGTCGGCTGCGGCCAGTTCATGCTCGCCGACGAATCGAGCAGAATATGGACGGCTAAATCTTCTTCTTCTTCCAGCAATTTGATGAAGGGCCGATCGAGCCGCGCGAACACGTTCCAGTCGATGCGCCGCAAATCGTCACCGCGCGCATATTCTCGATAATCGGCGAATTCGATGCTCGTGCCGTGCCGCGTCGAACGCCGCTCGCCTTTGATCGCACCGCTCCGCACCCGACTGGCGATCAGCGTCAATTGTTCGAGTTTGCGCATGATCTTCTCATCGAACAAGCGCTCAGCCATGCTCGTTTAACCCCCTGATCACGTCACGGATCACGGCGATCGCATGATGATAGTCGGCTAGTGGCAGATGCTCGTTCGGTGTGTGATCGAGCGATGAGTCACCCGGCCCATAGGCCACGATCGGACAGTTCCAGATTGGCGCGACGACATTCATATCGGATGTACCCGTCTTATACAAAAAGTTCGGTTTGCCGCCTTCATCACGGATCGCGTTGAGAAAGAGCCGTGTGAGCACGGTATTTTTCTCGGCACGCCAGGCCACTTCCTCGCCCCGCCAAGTGAGTTCGGCATCATCTGCGAGCGGAGCAACCGCAGATTTGATCGTCTCTGGCGGATAATCGAGCGGCAGCCGAAAACCGATGGTCAACTCAGCTTTTTCGGTGAAACCATCATCTGACGAATGGATTGATCGCAGCGACGGCATAATCTGGTCGAAGGCCCGTTCGCGTCCCGCATTGACACTTTCGGCATAGGCTTTGATCGCGTTCCACAGGGTGACGGCGGTTTCGGCGGCGTTCGGCTCTGGTCGCGCAGTATGTGCCAGCGATCGCGTAAGGCAGCCATCGAGCAATACGCGGCCTTTGTAGCCGAGCGTGATCCGGTCCCAACTGCTTGGCTCGCCGATGATACATAATTCGGGTCGATATTGCGTCAAGGCATGACGTGCGCCTTTGCTGGTGGCGGCCTCCTCTTCGACCGCGCCGATCACGACGATCTGCCAGCCGGGCTGCGCACCCGCCGCTGCGACGCCCGCCACGAATGTCGCCAAGGGTCCCTTCGCATCGACGGCCCCGCGTCCATACAGGTTGCCAGCTTCGACGCGCACTGGAATCACGCCGCGCACTGTGTCGATATGGCCGAGCAGCACGATCTGTCGCGCGCCTTCGCCCAAAATGCCGATGGCGTTTCCAGCTTCATCGACAAACGCGCGATCGTAGCCTAGCGCGGCCATTTGCGCGGCCAAATAGGTCGAAGCCGCGCCTTCGTGCCCGGAGAAACTGGTCTGTTCGAGCAAACCAATCAATAATGAGTCTGAATCTAAGCCTGAATCTGAAACTGGATTCGACATGCACCGCTCAAAAATTACGGTAAGGTTACTTGCGGACAATGCGCTGCAATAGTACAAGGAAACGCGAAAAAATGCCGCTTATCTTGACCCCCGCACAATTCGAGGCCATCGTCTACCACGCAGTGCGCGGGCGACCCAACGAAGTGTGCGGCGTGATTGGCGGTTGGGAAGGCATCGCGCATAGCGTGATTCCGATTGCCAACGTGGCGGCGACTCCGCGCACTCGTTATCAGTTCGATCCGGCACAGTTCGTGACCGCCTACCATCAGATCGAGCGCGCGGGTGGCGAAGTGATCGGCATATATCATTCGCATCCGGCGGGCGCTCCGATTCCCTCGGTGACCGACATTGCGGAGGCGACGTGGCCGGATGCGGCTTATGTGATCGTGGGTTTTCCGGCGGGCGATCAACCGCAGGTGACCGCATGGCAGCTGCGAGGCGGGAAAGCCGAATCGATTCAGTTCGTGATCGTTCCTGAGTCGAGCGTTTGACCGACGCGCTGCATTTCGTTATGCTTCCTCACCAAAAGCAGACTCAGTTCTGCAAACGCAACCGATATTCCCCCTATTTCAGAGGAACTATTCTGTGCCTGATCCACGAATCCAAAAGTTGGCTGAAACGCTGGTCGGCTATTGCACCGCCGTCAAGACGGGTGAAAAACTCGCGCTGGTTGCCGAAATCAGTGGGCTACCATTGGCGCGCGAAGTCTACAAACGCGCGGTATTGGTGGGTGCTCACGTTGTCATGAGTTTGCAAGATGAGGACTGCACTGATTTTTTGCTGCGACACGGCTCCGACGCCCAGTTGGAATTCATCTCGCCCAACGCCCACTTCCGATCCGAAGAGTCCGATGCGTCGATCTTCATCCGATCGACCCACAACACCCGTCGCGGCAGTACGCTCGATCCCGCACGCGAAGCAGTGTTTGGACGCGCCCACCAATCGCTCAACGCAACCCGTGCGGCGCGCACGGCGGCGGATGCCCATCGCTGGACATTGACTCAGTTTCCCACCGAGGCGTATGCGCAGGAAGCCGATATGTCGCTGGACGAGTTCGAGAACTTTGTGTATCGCGCCACCTTCGCCGATCAGCCTGATCCGGTAAAATGTTGGACGGATATGCGCGATCATCAGCAAAAATATGTCGATTGGCTCAAGGGGCATGAGCGCGTTCAGGTGCGCGGCCCGCATATCGATCTCACATTGAGCATTGCCGGACGCACCTTCGTCAATTCGGACGGGCGGCGCAACATGCCCAGTGGCGAAATCTTCACCGGCCCCGTCGAGGATTCGGTAACCGGATGGGTCCGCTTCACTTATCCGGCGATCACGGCAGGTCGGCAGGTCGAAGGCGTCGAATTGAAGTTCGAGGCGGGCAAGGTCGTCGCGGCCAGCGCCCGCAAGAACCAAGAATTTCTGCTGTCGCGGCTCGATACGGACCCCGGCGCGCGCTTCTTGGGTGAATTCGCCATCGGCACGAACTACGGTATCGATCGCTTCACGGGCAATATACTGTTCGACGAAAAAATCGGCGGCACGATTCATATGGCCGTCGGCAATGGCTATATTGAGACGGGCAGCGTCAACAAAAGTGCCGTGCATTGGGATATGATCTGCGATATGCGACAGGATAGCGAAATCCATGTCGATGGCGAACTATTTTACAAAGACGGTCAGTTTGTGGTATAAGCAAACCGGGTTACGGTCTGTAGATTTGGAACTTTGACTATGCGCAATATGCGATTTGTAATGGTACTGCTTCTGGGGGGGGTAGGATTAATCCTCGCGGCGAGTATGTTGGCGTCGGTGCCATCCACCGCCCATGCCCAAGATGCGCCGACGCTGCCACCGACCTGGACGCCGGCGCCTCCCGACACGCTCGAACCGACGATCGAGCAGCCGACCTTCGATGCCACCGGCCCAACTGAAATCCCAATCCCGACGCTGAAGCCCGTCCCGATCGAGCAGGCGCAGCTTTATGTACCGCTGTTTTTCCTGACCAAGCGCCACGGTGCGAATGTTTATCTCGCGCGCACTGATCCCGCTGCAACCGATTCGACGCCCGTCGTCCAACTGAAGGGCGATGTGCTGGCCTTTGGGTTGGCCGCCGATGGCAAACTCGCCTACAGCACCGACGGCGGAATCGTGGCGGTGGCTGGGCACGCCAAAGTGTGGCATACGCCGCTCGCCAACAAGAATCCGCTGCACGGGTATACCTTCGCGTGGGCACCGGACAACGTGACGCTGGCTTTCAGTGTACGCGCCAATGATAAAGATTTCGCCGCTACCGCCAAAGCACCGATCTCCGGCGTGTATCTGTGGGGTCCGACGGGCAACCCAACCCTCATCGCACCGGATATTGCCACCGGCACCGGACGCACTGAATACAGAGCCGACTCATGGTCACCAGACGGCAAATACCTGCTGATCAAGTTTGCCGATGTGCCCAACGCGGCCACTGGATCGGGCTGGCAAATCTACAGCGTGGCAACGAAAACCATCACACCGCTGATTCGCTTTACGCCGGGCAGCTTGGCGACCTTCCAATCTGCCATCTGGCTGCCTGATAGCACCGGTTTGGTGCTGTTTAGTCAACGCGCCAGCAGCACCAGTGCGGCCAGTGGTGCGGCGATTTTGTCGCTGACAGGCGCGCAGCAAGGGATTGCCTTCAGCGGCGAGGGGTATCCGGTCGTGGTGAGTACACTTGCGTTTTTGCCCGATGGTAAACTGCTGGTGTTGGGGGCCGATGCCCGCGATCAACCGCTGCATTTGTTCCTCGGTACGTTGAGCGCCACTAATGCCAATGTGAGACCGATTGCGAACCCATTCAAACTCAAATGGCCGAGTATCTTGGTACTCAGTCCGACTGGATTCCCCGTTTACGTTTTCGATAACTTATATGGGATAATCGTGTTCAAGGACGAGCGCATCTACGCCTTCGATCCGCTTCAACTGGGGTTCAGCGCAACCGACAACGCCTTCATCGATCCGTCGGTGGCATCGGGCTGGCAGTTCAGCGCGAATACGATTACGATGCCGCCGACATAATGGTCGGATTATAAAAAACGGGCGATCCTGATGGGGTCGCCCGTCCTCGTGAAGGTCTATACGCGCGCCCGATTTAGGCTTTGGTCAGTGCCGCGACACCCTTATCGATGCTATCTTGCGGCTTGATCCCGTTTTGGGCATCAATCAGTTTGCCTTCCGTGTCGAACACGTAATGGCTGCGGATAATCCCCATATACGATTTGCCCATGAAAGAGCGTTCGCCATACGAGTGGAAGCGATCGATCACTTTGTGCTCTGGATCGCTGATGAGCGTGTAGGGCAGGTTTTGCTTTTTCTTCCAGGCTGCCAATGCTTTCGGGGTGTCCGCGCTCATGCCGATCACGGTTGCGCCCGCGTCGGTGATCTTCGGGAACGCATCGCGGAAACCGCACGCCTGGGTGGTGCAGCCGGGGGTGTCGGCCTTCGGGAACATGAATATCAAAACGCGCTTGCCGAGGAAATCGGTCAATTTGACCGACTTGCCTTCGTCGTTCAGCAGCGTGACATCGGCGAAATCGGTCAGATTCGGAAACGTCTTTTCAGCTTGTTCAGTCATTCAAGAGAGCCTTTATTGCAGGTTAGGACTTTCGGTCGATTGTAGCGTCCACGTGACACGGTTGCCAAGATGCAGTTGCGTGATTGATCACACGCTCACCTCAACGCGCTTGTGACGCCCATGCGAGCGACGGATACCGGGTCGCCGCCTTGGATCAACGCGGTCAACGGGGAGTCGAGGGCATCAGTTTTGATGTAGCCAAGCGCCACGATCTTACCCGTAGGGAGCGCCGCCACGCTCGTAATGCTCCCCACCGTTCGATCGCTCGTGTGCAAGAGTGTGCCTTCCGGCAGCAGCCGCTCAAGTTCCAACTGCACCAGCGAGCGAGCCAGCTTGTGACGGCTCTCCATGCGCGCGATGATTTCCTGACCGATATAGCAGCCTTTTGTGGAGCTAACCGCATCCCACAGCCCCGCCTCTAGTGGGATATAGTCTTCGCTCAACTCATGCCCGGACAGCGGCACGCCCGTCTCGATCCGCAGCATGTCGAAAATCTGCGCGCCGATCTCACCCGTGCAGACGCCGATCCCGATCTCAGCGATCACAGCTTCGCGTGCGGCGACCGGAACGAGCAGCGTATAACCATCACCTGCCAACGGATAACTCCGCGCGACGATCAGCGATCCCTCGCCAAATGCTCGCTCGCCAAAGTGGTGGCGCGATAACGTACTCGCGTTTGGTATAAACCGATCGGCGATCGCCGCCGCGCCGCTTCCGAATAAGCCGAACTGCGCCCATTCTGTGCTCAAATCGTGCGTTTTGACGCGATCCTGGAAAAAGATATGCTTTTGCAGCCAGCCGCGCACCGTCGCCGTCCGACCCGCGCCGCACAGTGCCAGTGCCGTCTCGCCGCGATTGTAGACGATCAACCGATCGATGATGCGCGCAATGGCCGTCGTCAGCACTGTTTCGCAACCTTCTCCCGCTTTGAGTACGTTCACATTGTTGGTAGACATCCGATGCAGCAGATCGAGTCGATCGCGGTCGAGCAACTCGAAACGTCCCTCCGCGCCCCGATCGATCAGAAGGGCGTCATGGTGCGCCACAAAATACGGATGGTCGCTCATAGCTTGTTTTCCTCGCGCCACGCCTGAATCTGTTCGGCGTGCTCTTGTTCGTGCCAATAACCGTTCTCGGCAATCAAATACGAGAGCGGTTCACCCTCCATCCAATCGAAGCGCGCGCCATCGTCGAGTGTTTCGTCGTTGAGCGCGGCCACCGACTCCAGCAGGTGTTTGTGGACGCCGCGCCAATCTTCGAGGATGATCGCCAGCGGACGGCGCACATTGACACGATACTGTTCCTCGTTGAATTCGTCGATGTCGTCGATCTCGACGATGTGTGGCACCTGCCCTGGGTTATCGACATGATCGAGCGCCGTGATCAGTTCCGACTGCCAAACCGTCAAGTGCGCCAACACGTCTTTGATCGACCAATAGCCCACCACATGGGATCGCAGCAGTGCATCATCGGGCAGCCCCGCAATGGCAGCCAATAGCGACGCGCGCGCCGCCCGAATCTCTCCCAGAACCTGTTCTTTCGCCATGTTTCATACCTTTCAACGCTTGCATCGGGGCGCACGATCTCGCAATTGACGCGCTCGACTCTGCGGGTTATAATAACGCGGCTTCGTTGTAAGCACAGCCTTTTGCCCGAACCAATTTTCCCCGCTGCGACCCTGATCTGATTAGATTGGATTGTCCGCAGTGGCGAAAAGTGAAGATTGGAGACACACAATCTATGTATGCTATCGTGATCGCTGGTGGACGGCAGCACAAAGCCGTACCCGGCACTATTATCGACGTTGAAAAGCTCGGCATCGAGGCCGGACAGGTCATCGAGATCGACCAAGTGCTGCTCGTCGTGCCCGATGAAGGCGCGCCCAGCATTGGTCAGCCGCTTGTGAGCGGCGCCATCGTCAAGGTGACGGTGATCGGTGACTACCGCGCCAAAAAGATTCACGGCTGGAAGTACAAGCCGGGTATGCGCTACCGCCGCCAGTGGGGACATCGCCAAACCTATACCCGCCTGCGCATCGAATCGGTTAGTGTTTAAGATCACTATCGTTTTTAGCGAACTAGCGAAACAGAGGACGATTCAACATGGCACATAAAAAAGGCGCAGGATCGAGCCGTAACGGGCGCGATTCCAATTCCCAACGGCGCGGCGTCAAGCGTTTCGGCGACGAGTTCGTCGTCCCCGGCAACATCATCGTTCGGCAGTGCGGTACCCACTTCTATCCGGGGCCGGGCACGGACATGGGCCGCGACTTCACGATTTTCGCCACCGAAGTCGGTTACGTGTCGTTCGATTTCGTGCGGGGCGGCAAGCGGCAGATCAGCATCCGTGCTGAGCGCAAAGGCAACCCTGCCGACGCCAAGACGGCAGCCGAAGCCGCCAAATAAGAAACTCATTCCAACCCTCTCCATAAAATGGGAAGGGGGCAGAGTGAGGTTTTTCGTAAGCAAAGCGCCATTCGAGGCGTCTTAGTAATGTTCGATTATAGCCAAAGTCGCTACGCCAACCCGCTGCGGTCCGTGGCGCGAAAGGGACATCTCAACCATGCGTGAAGGTATTCATCCGAAATGGTTCGCCGACGCCAAAGTCACCTGTCTGGCGTGTGGGAAAACCTGGACGGTCGGTTCGACTCGCCAGGAACTCCGTCTCGACGTGTGCTCCAACTGCCACCCCTTTTATACGGGCGAACAGCGTATTGTGGACACCGAAGGTCAGGTCGATCGGTTCATGAAGCGCCTCGAAGCGCACGGCACGATCAGCACCGAGGCCGAAGCCACCAAGGAAACACTGAGCGATCTGCCGATTGGTGCGCTCGAATTGGGTAAACAGTATACCGAACTGTTGGAAGCGAACGGAATCATGACGGCTACCGAATTCATCAAGCGTCTGCAAGACGGCGGCGATGATGGTATCCTCGACATTCGCGGGATCGGTCGCAAGGTCTTGACCGATGCCAAGAAGCGGCTGCGCGCGCGCGGTTTCGAGTTACCCCAGGCACAAGCCTGAACGATCTTGTAAACTGAGGGCAGGGCTAAAATCCTGCCCTTTTTTGTTGCCTAAAACTTTACCTCACCCCCTGCCCCTCTCCGTACTCACAGCGAGGGGTGTTGACTATAAGATTAGGGTTATACGCTTATCATGAGACACCATTCTGGCCGCATCGAGGTGATCTGTGGCAGCATGTTCAGCGGCAAAACCGAAGAGTTGATCCGCCGGGTACGCCGCGCCCGGATCGCCCGGATGCCCGCGCAGGTTTTCAAGCCCGCCGTCGATACGCGCTATGTCGTCGAAAAAGTTACCTCGCACAATGGGCAGGATTTCGAGGCAGAACCGTGCGAGACGCCCGCCGCGTTGCTGGCCGCGCTGAATCCTGATACGACGGTGGTAGGCGTCGATGAGGCGCAGTTTTTCGATGGCTCGCTGGTCGAAATTGCCGAGCAACTGGCAGGGCGTGGCATTCGCGTGATTCTGGCCGGGTTGGATATGGATTTTCGGGGCGAACCATTTGGACCGATGCCCGCGTTGATGAGCTGCGCTGAAGATGTGACCAAACTGCACGCGATCTGCGTGGTCTGTGGCGACGAAGCCAGCCACACACAGCGACTGGTCAACGGTGAACCCGCCCGTTATGACGATCCGATCATCTTGGTGGGCGCGTCAGAAAGCTATGAGCCGCGCTGTCGTCAGCATCACTGCGTTCCCCGTTGAACACAGTCACAGAGGCCAAGTTGGCGAATTATTCGATCGTTCGCGCCACTTTGGATCATCTCGATCCGGTTGCACCGCTGTTCGATAGCTATCGAACCTTTTACGGTCAGCCGCCCGATCTCGCGATCGCCCGCTCCTTTCTGAAAGCGCGGCTCGAACGAAACGAGTCGGTGATCTTCCTGGCGTTGAATGCGCAAGGCGAAGGACTCGGATTCACGCAGTTGTATCCGTCGTTTTCCTCAACGAGTGCGCGGCGGTTGTGGATTTTGAACGATTTGTTCGTCGCAGAAACGGCGCGGCGATCGGGCGTGGCGCGGGCGTTGATGGAGGCGGCACGCAGGTTCGCGGCGGCGGATGGCGCGCTGGAACTCGAGTTGCAAACGGCGGTCGATAATATCAACGCCCAGCGCCTTTACGAATCGCTCGGGTACGTGCGCGACACCCATTATTACACGTACATTTTGCCGCTGGATACGCCTGCCTGAACGTGCTCAGACAGGTTGAGCGTTCTATTCAACGATATTCCATTTGCATCTGCTCGACTCGCTAGATGGGATCGGTCGCCTTCAGGTGTGTTTTTTCGATGGCCGCGTGCAGTACCTCGATGGCTTTGTCGATGTCGGCGGGCGGATGCGGTGCGCCCTTCAGATTGCGCCAGCCGCTCAGCAGCGTTTCCATCGATCCTACCGAGCGTGCTTGGCTGGTCAGAGCCTCCAATTCGCGGAACGCCTCGTCGGTTTGCCCCAGCGCCAAGCGTGCCGTGATCACGTCACCGCGCGCCCAGGTATCGGCGGGATTGATCGCTAGGTTTTTGAGCGAAGCGGCGATAGTGCGTTCAAAATAGCCATTAGCCTTTTCAACATCACCGCGCATAAAATGAAGCAGCGCCAGATTCACGACCGGATACGAATTGTTGGGCGTGATCTTTTCGGCCTTTGAATAGTAGCCGATCGCGTCATCAAGCCGCCCCTGCCGCCGATATAACCCGCCCAGGGTACTGTAGACCGATTCTTTGTTCACGTCGCGGGTTGAGGGTTCGATACCGATGGCCTTCAGCAAATTGGTTTCGGCTTCGGCGAATCGCTGATTACGTTGATCGGGGTCATTCTCTTTTTCCGCTTGGAGGCGCTGTACAAGGCCGAGGGCAGCATAGGCCGGCGCAAGATTGCTGTCCAGCGCCAGTGCTTTTTCCAAATGATCGACCGCCGGTTCCAAATTACGCTCGATCAGATAGACCTCGCCCAGCAAATAATTCGTGACCGGGTTATCGGGATTGAGCCGGACGGCTTCCTCGTACATTTGACGGGCGGCTCGCATGTTGCCAGTTTCAAACTGCTGTTGCCCCATTTGCAACATGCTCATGGCACGCAAGGTCGTTGCGGCTTGGTGGCGCAGTGCCTCGATTTGTATTTGGCTGGTTGCCTCTAAACCAGCCTGCGCTGTGGTCGCTTGTTGGGTGGCATCCAAAAGCTGCTGCTTCATGCCACCTAATTCAGCCTGTGCCTCATCTAGGTCTTTGCGATATTCGCCCAACGTGCGCAAACCGGACGCGCCGAGGCCGATACTCACGAGGGTAGCCGCCGCACCGCCGATGATCGCCACCACCTGAATGAAATTGAGCACGATTCCGGCCTGGCTGATCGCAGCACTGGCCTGCGCATTGGTCGCACTGGCCGTGTCGATCGCTTTTTGTGCTTGATCGAGCAGTGCGTTCATGGCCGCGTCGGTGGCACCCGCTGTGGCAACTGGAGGTCCTGATTGGGCGTGTGCCGTCGGCATCAACAAAAAGGAGAGGACGATCAACAAGGCGAAGGCGCTCAACAGGTAGATAATGTGCTTCACGAGACGCCCTCCAACTGGAACAGGCTCAACAAATTCGGGACGAGCGTATCGACCGTACAAATGCGAATCGTACCGATCATCATCGTTTCCATCAAGATGTCGTTGGATGTTCCCCTTTTGAAGGCATCCACAATCTCATCAGCCACCCGCCCGCTACCCGCCAGCACCAACAGTGGATTGCCGGCGCGCGCGTGCATCAGCGCCTCCCGCCGCACGATCTCGCCGCCGTTGACCAGCAAGGCCACGGGCCGCCGCGCTAATGCTCGTCCCAACCCCACTAATAATTCCGACTCAACACCGAAATCGCCACCATTGACCAAAGCAAAATGGGTGTGGCTCGGTTCGAGCGCATAGCGATGTTTCGCGGGCGTGGCACCTGGCATGAGTGCCGATTCCGCCGGGGTGACGCCGATCAGCGGAAAGGTGCCGTTGGTATGTTGGCGCGCCATACCCATCAATCCGACGATTCCGGCTTGCGTGCCGCCATCCAAAACGGCGATATGATGCTCGGTCGCCAGCGGTGCAAGTTTGTTAATAAATATGGGCTTCAACT
>JBBRMW010000003.1:0-72911 GCA_038230635.1 Aggregatilineales bacterium
ATTGGGGCGGCGGTGGCTCATTGGGGACGGCGATGTTCGGGGCGGCGTATCGGGCAGATGATGGTCGCGGCGCCCCGACAATGCTCAGCGCGATGCTGCTTGAAGCGTTGAATGTGCCTGATCTAGCGACGTTGGCCGATCGGATGATCGATGACAAGATCAGTGATGCGCAGGTGATCCAACTGGCGCCGCTGGTGTTCGAGGCGGCGGAGCGCGGCGACTCGGTGGCGCAGGCGATCCTCATCCGGCAGGCCGATGAAATCACCGTGTCTGCGTTGGCGATGCTGAGAAAGCTCGATATGATAACGATCGACGTGGATATTGTGCTGTCGGGCGGCGTGATCAACGGACGTGGATCGCTGTTGATCGATCGGGTACGAGCGGGAATCGCGGCGAAACAATCGGCGGCGCGGGTGCAGCGGCTGGAAGTTGCGCCGGTGCTGGGTGCGGTGTTTTTGGGATTCGATGCGCTCGGCGTGGGGACACCGACCGGGAACTTTTTATCCGCATCCGCCCCGGCATCCTTCTCCCACAAGGGGACTGGGGGAGGATGACATTGAATGATTGATCCAGATGTTTTATTGAGAAAGACAACTGGTCGGTTTTTACCCAAAAAGCCGATGCTGAGCCAACATCAAAGTTTTACGGCGCGGTAGGGTACGCTTTCAAGACATGGTTGGTCTATAGTGCTTGGCCGTTACCATGCCCAACCACTTTACCCACCTCGTCGCCCTCGTCTTATCATTCATTACAAATCCTAATCGAAAGGTACCAATGCTGCTTTGTAGTTGTGAACCTTCGGGTTTTTACCTTTTGAATCGATTGTAAAACCCACCGTGCGAAGGCGTGCCGCATGACCTTCGACGCCGCCAGGGAAAATGGCGAGTAATCCGCCATCCTTTTTCAAAACGCGCCAGTAATCGATTTTGTTGACCGAATTTTTGGCGATCGTCTGAAGCGCTTTGCGGGTCGTCACCGGACATGTCACTTCGACGTGGAATTGAGCCGCCAGTTTGCTCTGAAGCAGTTCGGTCGTGATCAGTTGATGAGCGGGAATTTTCGCCAACAGCGCTTCGATTGTCGCGGGGCTGGGCAGCAGCATCTTCCCAGAACAGCCGAAGAATTTTTCGCGCGCCGGTGAGATGTCGATGATAGCATCCCCATATTGTTGCATGTTCACCTCATCGATTGCCATCATTTTGATCTCCGTGATTTTCTGATGAACTTGATTGTACCACAAATTAAGCTCGTTTGTTCTGTCACGAAACACTATCGGTTTTGTACACGATGGATTGCACGCAACCCGTGTCGGCTATAATTCGTATTAGATGAAAAGCGAAAGGTCAATCTGATGTCCGATACAATGCCTGATTCAATGCCCGAAACCCAACCAGTCGATACACCGGAGCCGCAACCTTTGCGCTCAGTCGCCGGAGGCACAGCCATTCCGGTCAAAGTGGAAATGCCCGATCCCCATGAAAATGCAGCCAACGCGATTATCATGGCCGCTGTGGCAACCACCGCTGGCATGGGGTGGATTCCGGCGTTCGTCGATATTGGCTGGCTGGTGACGGCTAACAGCGGGATGGTCGCCGGGTTGGCGTTGGTCTATAACCACAAGTGGACGGCGGACAACTCCAAAGGCTTCATTCAGCGCTTGATCGGCGATGGCGGCATTACACTCGTGGCAGTCAAAGCACTGTCCGCCGCGCTCGATTTGACTGGTATTGGGATGCCGATCGGGATCGCTCTCAACGGTGCGATGAACGGCGCGCTCACGCTGGCAATCGGCAAATCGGCGCAGCACTTCTTCAAGAATCAGGGCGATGTCCCCGACGATGAACTGATCAAGCTGTTCAAGGATACGCTCCGCTTTCGCAAATAAGGATCGGGTACATTCGATTGTGCGCTAATCCATGAATACGCGCCGATCACGCGCGGCGCTCGATCCGATCGCGCCATTGCTGGTCTTGCTCGGTTTGGCCGTATTTTGGGCGATCCGCAGTGGGGCGGATACTGCTACTTTCAAGGTAATCCCGTCGCCAGATGAAGTCTGGGCGGCGTTTTTGCGTAACGCAACCACATTGTTTACTTTGCATATCCCAACCACACTGCTCGAAACGCTGATCGGTTTGGCAATCGCGTTGGTCGCGGGTATCGGGATCGCGGCGCTACTCGATTTTTCGCCGCTGGTGCGTCGTGCGGTTTACCCGATTCTGATCACCTCTCAGACGATTCCCTTGATTGCGATCGCGCCTGTACTGCTCCTGATCTTTGGGTTCGGGATCGCGCCAAAGGTGACGATCGTCGTGCTGTTTTGTGTCTTCCCGATCACGATCGCCACCTTGGACGGCTTTGCAGCGACCGATCCAGCTTCGATCACGCTACTCGTTTCGATGGGCGCGAGCCGTTCACAGATTTGGCGGTTGGCCCGCTTTCCGGCGGCGCTTCCTGGGTTGTTCAGTGGCCTGCGCATTGCGGCCACATACAGCGTCACGGGCGCGATCACGGGCGAATATATCACGGCACAGCAGGGACTCGGCCAATATTTACGCTCGGCCTATTCGTCCGCGCACGTCGATCAGGCGTTCGTGGCGATCGGGATCACGGCGCTGCTCAGCCTCGGCTTGGTGGCGATCGTGGCAAGTGGCGAGCGACTGCTGCTGCCCTGGTATTATGCGCGACTGCGAGCCGTTCATTGGAACAGCGATGAAGATGAATGAAATCGGCGGACGCGGCCTACCGCATCCCGACGGTCAATACAAGCTGTCGCGCTTGGCTTTCGGGATGTAATCCGATTCGTCTTCGGTCAGTTCTTCGAGCGGGACAAGTTCGCCATCATCCGAAAGCCGCGCCGATTCCTGGCGCTTGGGCTTTTCGTAGCTGGTATCAAGGCCGAGGCGCGCCCGCTCCATCTCAATTTCGTCGCGGATGGCGCGCTCGCGGCGAGCGGTGGCGCGCCCCGAATTTTGATACACATTAAAAGCGTGCGAAACCAACCCGATCCCCCAAAAGAAAGTTACAAATATCGGCCAGGGGAACCCGGCTGGCAGGGGGAGGCCATTGATAAAGCCGAGCGTGAACAAATTGCCGCCGAGGTAAATCGCCCATAAAACGACATTGACGATCACGTAGGTCGTCAGATGCCCATAGAATTCGTTGCGCATCTTGTTACGGGCGGCGATCCGACGACGGATGCGCGTTTCGATCTCGCTCTCGGACATGCCAGACTCGATGCGGGTATCTTCGGCTTGGTCGAGCGGCACGCTGTTGTGTTGATTGTGCCGCGAATAACGATAGGAATATCTTTCGTCTCGATCGCGCTTGCTCACGTCAATTCTCCACCACATCGTCTATGATCCTTGATTCCTTTGTCTGGCGCGAAGCCATCGCAGCTATTATAACCCGAAGCGTGGTCGTTGCTGCCCCAAATTCCAAAGCGATTGTAATGTCTAGCGAGATTGTCGCAATACAATCTTAATCGAATGTCATGCCAAATTCTCGATTTATCTGCTATAACTGTCGGACTCCCGGCGAAGTTTCGTTTTCTGTCGGTTTATTCCGTTTTTAGGAGCTTTTACCTGCATGGCATCCCTCATTGAAATTATTGAGCGGCTTGCGTCCAGTGAGCGCGGCTTGACCACTCGCTACGAAGTGCCCGGCCTCTGGATCGACGGCCAAACATCCATCGCACAGGCTGTCAATCCATATCAATTTTATCGCTCACGCTTGGCCGAGATCGCAGCTACGCCGCCTAGTCCACTGGTCAGCGGCGCAGCGGGTGGTGATTGGTCGGCCAACGCGATTATCTACAATCTGTTTCCGCGCACGACGACGGCTTTCGATCATACCGCCGACGGCACGCTGACCACGGGCGTGAATCCTGATGGCTGGCGCGAGACGGGTACGCTGCTCAAGTGCATTGCGCTGCTGCCGTTCATTCGCGGAATGGGCTTCAATACGGTGCATTTGCTGCCGATCACCGCCGTTGGACAGGATGGCAAAAAGGGCAATCTCGGCTCGCCCTATGGCATTCGCAACCCGCATCGGTTGGATGAGAATCTGGATGAGCCAGTGCTCGGTTTGAGCGCGGAAGATCTGTTCGGCGGGTTCGTTGAAGCGGCGCATCGGCTCGGCCTGCGCGTGATCATGGAGTTCGTGCTGCGCACCTCGTCCAAAGACGGCGACTGGATCGCGGAACACCCAGAATGGTACTACTGGATTCGCGCCGATGTGCCCGATCGCATGGCAGGTTCAAATGATACGCAGGCATACGGGAATCCGATCTTCCCGCCGGATATTTTGAATCAGGTCAAGGCAAAAGTTGGCGCAAATGATCTGCGTGATCTGCTGCCGCCGCCGGAAGCCTATCGCGCGATGTTCACGCAGCCGCCCCGCCGCGAGGCGATTCACATGGAAGCTGGACGCTATATCGGGACGCTGGCCGATGGTACGCGCGTGCGAATCCCCGGCGCCTTCTCCGATTGGCCGCCCGATGATAATCAGCCGCCCTGGAGTGATGTCACGTACTTGCGGATGTATACGCATCCCGATTTCAATTACATTGCCTATAACACGATCCGCATGTACGACGAACGATCGACGCAGCCACAATATCGCAATGAGCCGCTGTGGGAAGCGATCGTGGGCGTGATTCCGTACCACCAGCGCACGTTCGGTATCGATGGCGTCATGATCGATATGGGACATGCGCTGCCACCCGTCCTTAAGGCGCGTGTGATCGAAGCGGCACGCGCGATCAATCCAAACTTTGCGTTTTGGGACGAGAACTTCACGATCACCCAGCATAGCCGCGACGAGGGCTACAACGCGGTGATGGGTTATTGGTTGTTCGATATTTTCCAGCCGGGCAAAGTCTATGACAACCTCAAAAGTATGGCGTCACACGCAACGCCGATTCGGTTTTTCGCCGCTCCAGAGAATCATAATACGCCGCGCGCCGCCGCCCGACATGGTGGCCTGACCTTCGCGCGGTATGCACTGGCCTTGTGCGCGTTGATCCCGGCGATGCCGTTCATGCTCAGCGGCTTCGAGCTGGGTGAGACACAGCCAATTAACACTGGGTTGGGCTTCTCGAACGAGATGTTGGCACGCTATCCGGTGGAAAAGCTGCCGCTGTTCAGTTCGTTCGCCTTCGATTGGACGCGCCCCGATAACCTGATCGAAACGGTGCGCACGGTTTTGGCGTTGCGGGCACGCTATCATGATTTGCTCAACGATAACGCTCCCAGTTCATTTGCGATCGGTCACGCCGATAATCCGGCGATTTTGGTTTTCACCCGGCGCACCGATCGGCAGCGGCTCAGCGTGATCGCCAATGTCGATATGGACGCGCATCAGGGTGGACGCGCGGTGCTCGATGCACAGTCGGGATCGGGCGTGGGCATCTATGGGGTAACGGGGACAGTGCCCTTGAACAGCGAACGCGGCTTGACCGTTTCGCTCGCGCCGGGCCAAGTCATCGTGATTGAGTGGACGGCGGGGGAGTAGTAGGTTTACGAATGGTGCGGCCTGCCGCGTCCGATTCATTGAAAACATGAATGCAAAACCCGTGATTTGTACGAACTTCTGCAAAAGCGCGCGACGTTTGTTAAACTAGGCGTCCATGATGATCTGCACGCGATCGAATTCTGATCGCGTGCAGGTTGGGCGGAAGGACGTAATAGGAATGACTCTTAAACAAGAACGGATGTCGGATCGCATCCGCGAAATACTGAGCGATCTGCTGCTCCGCGAAGTGACCGATCCGGCGCTGCAAAACGTGACCGTAACCGAAGTGCGGCTCGATGCGGAGCTTGAATATGCCGATGTGTATGTCAATGCGCTGGGCGATGAAACACGCCAAAAAGAGGTGATGCGCGGGCTGAGCCGTGCCAACAGCTTTTTGCGGCGCGAATTGGGGCCGCGTGTCCGGCTGCGGCGCGTCCCGGCGCTCCATTTTCACTGGGATTTGACTCTGCAACACTCGGACGAGATCGAGCGTGTCTTCAATCGGATCGGGCCGATTCCGCCCGCCGATCCGCCCATCGAGCCAGCCAAAGATGATACTACCGATGCAGTGGAATGAAGCCCACGCGCTGCTGGACGGCGCGCAAAGCGTGATCATCGTGACCCACGTTTTCCCCGATGGCGACGCGATCGGATCGTTGTTGGGACTGAGCCATGCGCTGCGTGAATGCGGCAAAACGGTGATCGCGGCGGTCGATGGCGGCGTGCCAGATTATCTGCGTTTTCTGCCAGGCTCGGCAGCCGTGGAATCGACGCTCAATGGAGTGACCGCCGATCTGGTCATCACTTTGGATGCGAGCGATGTGGCACGCACGGGCGAAGTCGGAAAAACAGCATTGGCGCTCGGCAAACCTGTGATCATGGTCGATCATCATCCGACCAATCCGTCTTTCGGCACGGTTAACCTGTTGAACGTCACGGCGACGGCCACCGCGGAAATTCTGGTTGATTGGCTGGAGGCGCTGGCGATCCCTCTGAGCAAAGATACGGCGACGGCGCTGTTGACCGGGATCGTGACCGATACACTGTGCTTCCGGGTGAGCAGTGTCACCAGCGACACGTTTGGCAAGGCGCAAAAGCTGATGGCAGCGGGCGCGGCACTGGTCGAGATCACGCAGCACACGGTCAATCGACGATCGGCGGGGGCGTTCCGGCTGTGGGCGCGCGTGATGCCCACTGTCCAGATCGAAGATCACGTGATCTGGATCGTGATCGACAAGATGGCGCGCGCGGCCTCCGGGCTGGCCGATGATGAAAGCGATGGCAGCCTGTCGGCGCTGCTGATCGAGGCCGATGATGCGTATATTTCGGGCACTTTCCGCGAGACGAAAGAAGGTCGCGTCGAACTCAGTTTCCGGGCGGTGCCGGGCTTCAATGTGTCGCAAACGGCGCTGAGCTTAGGCGGCGGCGGACATATCCAGGCGGCAGGTGCGACGGTCGATGGGCCGTTGGCTGATGTGGTGACGCGCGTCGTCCCGCTGCTCAAGGCGGCAGCGGCGGCGGGTTCGCCTGTCTACCCCTGAATGATGTTAGGTTTTCTGGTCGTCGATAAGCCATCCGGCATGACCAGCCACGATGTTGTCTATCGTGTGCGGCGCGGTACGGGCGTGCGGGCGATCGGTCATGCGGGCACGCTCGATCCGATGGCGACGGGCGTGCTGGTGCTGTGCATGGGTGATGCGACGCGCCTCAGCGAATACGTGATGGCCTCCAACAAAGTATACGAGGCGACGTTACGACTCGGCGTCGAGACCGATACCTATGATGCGGACGGTCGGATCATCGCCGAAACGGACGCGACGCGCCTGACACAGCCGGATTTTGAGGCGGTGCTGCCACGCTTCATCGGAACGATCGAACAAGTTCCGCCGATGTACAGTGCGATCAAGCAGAATGGCGTCGCACTCTACAAATTAGCGCGTGCGGGTCAGGAAGTCGAACGTGCGCCGCGTACCGTGACGATTCACGCGATCGATCTGATCGATTGGCAGCCGCCGGATGTCTCGATTCGTGTAACGTGCGGGGCGGGCACATATATTCGCAGTTTGGCACACGATCTGGGCGCGGTGCTGGGCGTCGGAGCGCACTTGACCGCGCTGCGCCGAACCCGCAGCGGCGTCCTCGACGACCCAATCGCATGGCCGACGCTCGAAGCGGCGATGGGAGCGGGCGACTGGCAGCCTTATTTGATCGACGAGACGCTGCCGCTCGGTTGGATGCCCGCCCTGCACCTGGACTCGGCTGCCGCAACCGCGATCGGTCACGGCCAGCTTATTCCGCACGCAGAGAGCGGCGATCCGGGTACGTTCTATCGGCTCTACGATCCCGCTGGACGCCTGATCGCCATTGCCGAAACCAGGGCGGATCGGTTAAAACCAGTCAAGGTTTTTCACGCTGAGAAGTCCAGCGAGCCGCCACCCTATCCACCAAATCACAGGTGATCATGCAGCACGTTTACGATCTGTCCACTCTGCACCCGGAACGCCCCGCCCTGCTCACGATCGGCGTTTTTGATGGCGTACATCGCGGCCACCAACACCTGATCGCGCATTTGGTGAGTGAGGCGCACGCCCACCATCAACAGGCGGTCGTGCTGACATTGTTCCCGCACCCCGATCTGATGCTGCGAGGTTTGCGCGGCCGCTATTATCTGACATCGCCGGAGCGCAAAGCCGATCTATTAGGGGCGATCGGCGTCGATCTGGTGATCACGTATCCGTTCAACGAGGCGGTGCAGCATATGCGCGCCGCCTCGTTCGTGGATGAACTGTTGGCGCATCTCAAGCTGGCCGGGTTGTGGATCACCGCCGATTTTGCGCTGGGTTATGAACGTGAAGGGGATTTTGCCTTTTTGGAATCGCAGGGGGTGCAAAAAGGCTTCGCGGTGCGTGCGATTGACCTGTTGCAGAATGGCGCGGACGGTTATGTCGTGATCAGCAGCAGCACGATCCGTGCGGCACTGGTGGCGGGCGAGGTCGATCAGGCTACCGCGTTGCTCGGTCGTCCGTACAGCATGACCGGGACGGTCGTGCATGGTGATCATCGCGGTCGCACGATCGGTTTTCCGACGGCCAATGTCGAAACGTGGGACGAGCAGGTGATCCCGGCGAACGGCGTCTATGCCTGTTTTGCCACGATCGAGGCGACGGGTGAGCGTTTCAAAGCGGTGACGAACGTCGGACAGCGCCCAACTTTCGATGGCATTGATACGCGGATTGAAGCACATTTGCTCGACTTTGACCGCGACGTGTATGGTGCGCGGCTAACCGTCGAGTTTGTGGCGCGGTTGCGCGGCGAGCAGAAGTTCGCGGGTATCGACGCGCTGGTCGCCCAGATTCGCGCCGATGCCGAGGCAGGACGCGGATTACTCGATAATTACAAGGCGGGCGACCACGCCGGGTTCGCCCCTACCCAGACGTTGCCGTAGGGGCGGCCCGATGTGGCCGCCCGCCTTGTAAATCTCGTTTCGCGGTTAATCGCCCAAGCCCAGCTTGCCCGGACTGAGGATATTATTCGGATCGAGCGCAGTCTTGATCGCCCGCAGTGCGCCCATGCCGGCCCCATATTGGGCGTCCATGTATGGCGCGAGTCGCATCCCCACGCCATGATGATCGTTCATCACCGCACCCGCCGCCATCGCCGCCTCGACGCCCGCCTTGAAGATTGCATCGTGCAGTGCTTTAGCCTCATCCAGATCGGCGGGGCCAGTCGGAATCTTCATACGCGCATAGATCATCGATCCCCACTCGTACCAATGCGAAAAGTGCGTGGTCAGGCTCAGATTCCACTTTGGTTCGACCGCCGCGTGGATCGCCTCAGTCGTCGCGTGATAGACGGCTTCGATATGCTCGAAATCGGCGACCACATCGATCGTGCCCCAGATGCTCGGCAATTCCGGCGCGTAAGGCGGATAGTAAAACACGTAGCGCCGATCCCACCACATTTCGCTGAGTTTAGCAGGCAGTTCTCGACCGTTATGTGCGGCGCATAGCTCAAATGCTTTGGACGCCTCCAATTGCACCAGATCAGGATACGCGCCATCGAACATCAGCACCAGCGTCGCCTCCGTCAGTGGCGTTTCGACGGCGCGCGCCAGGCTGTGGGCGGCGGCGTTCGCATCGTACAGCCGAATCGTCGCCGGCCGCAACCCGCTGACCATGATCTGCCGTCCCGCCTCAATACCCTCGGACAGATTGGCGAACGAATACGCACCGAATACGCGGGCTTTCGGCAGTTCGCGCAGCTTGACCGTCGCCGCCGTGACGATGCCGAGCGTACCTTCCGCTCCAACCAACAACTGCGTGATCTCCGGCCCGGCGGCGTGGCGTGGGACGGCGGGCGTATGGACGAGATCGCCCGTCGGCGTCACAAATTCGAGGCTCAAGATATGATCTTCGATCTTGCCGTACTTACTCGATAGGACGCCGGAGCCGCGCGCCCCGATCGAGCCGCCGATGGTCGCCCACTCGGTGGACGCTGGATAATGTGTGAACGACAGGCCGATCGCGTTCAGTTCAGATTCAAAATCGCGGCAGATTTTGCCCGCCTCGACCACACATGTCAGCGATTTTCGATTGATATGGCGCACCTGATTCAGTGCGCGCAGATCGAGCACGATCCCACCACGATCGGCATTGGCCGCGCCTTGCACGCCGCTGCCGCCGCCCCACGGTGTGATCGGCACTTCCATCTGATTAGCAAGCTGCACGATCGCCGCCACTTGTTCGGGCGTGGTCGGGCGCACCGCCACATCAGGTTTGCTGATCGGGCGTCCGGCAGCGCTGGCGGCGATCGCGTACCACCATTGATCGTTGGCGTAGGCGTGCAAACTATCGGGCGTCGTCATCACGTTATGCTCGCCGACGATCGCCGCCAGCGATTCGGCTAAATTGGTGAGATGGGCTACCATGCTTTGCCCTCAGTCCAGTCGCGGTTCTTGATCGTGACCTCGACTTTTTCGAGTTCAGCCACCGCATCGATCAGATGATCGGTGAAACGCTGGAAAGCGATCTCGCCTTTGGCCGCCGTTCCGCGCTCTGGGACACCCATCACGCCCGAATCGGTGAACTCCTCGTGATCGAGCGGGAATTGAAAATATTGGTAGCCCTGAAACTCCGCGTCGGGCATCCCGTCCTTTTTCGCCCAGGCATCGCCCAACCATTTCGGGGCGTGCGCCTTGTCGGTCTTGGCGCGATCCAGCCGCACCAGGTCGGGGTTGTGGGCGAGCACCTGCGACGTTTCGAGTTCGCCTGCGTGCCAACCCGGCGTCTCCTCGACCGGCCCTTCCAGCACATCCTTGAGCATCCCGATATAGCGCTCGGCGTAAGGCTTGTAATACGCGATCACTGCGCCCGTCTCGTAACGCAGGCGGCGCAGCACTGGATCGACCACCTTGACGTTCGAGCCGTGTCCGTTCACGAAGATCAGGCGGTTGAAACCGTGATGGATCAAGCTGCGTCCGATGTCGTACAACACGTTCATATACGTATCAGCGCGCAGCGTGACCGTGCCTGCACCAAACCCCGGCGCGCGCATGTGCTGCGGCGAATAGCCCAGCCACAGCGTGGGGGTATACAGGATGCCCGCCTTCTCACCCGCACGGCTAGCGACCTCGGTAGCGGTGATCGTGTCGCAATACAGCGGCAGATGCGGGCCGTGCTGTTCCAGGCTGGCTTTGGGGATCAGGATCGTGTCGGAATGTTTGAGATATTCCTGCACATCGACATAGCTGAGATCGCCGAGACAGAATGACGGAAACTTCAAATCGAGTGTGGAACGGCGCGCCGCGTGTTGCTGGCCGGGCGGGAGATAGGATGCGGATCCGTCGTTCGTCTTTTCGCTCTTCTTTTTGGATTTGCCAGTGGTTGCTTTGGGAGACATCAGATTACCACGCTTTCTAAATCATTCGTTTCGAGAAAATCTACTCACGCTGCCGATCGTCATAGGTGCGGCGCGCTATGTCCACTTGGTCGAAATTGGTTTCAGACCAGTCATACATACTTTCCAGCACGGGCACCAGCGACTTGCCTAGCGGCGTCAGCGCATATTCGGTTTTGGGCGGCACGACGGGATAGACGGTGCGCTGCAAGAGTCCATCGCGCTCCAATTTGTGCAGCGTCTGGGTGAGCATTTTTTGCGAAATGCCCTCGATCATGCGCTGCATCTCACCATAGCGACGGGTTTCGTATTTGATCGCGGAAATGACCAGAAGCGTCCACGTATCGGCGAGCATATCGAGCACGCGCCGCGAACCGCAGTTGGCGTTTAGGACATTCGGAATATACGCGGTCGGTTCGCTGGATTCAGTCAGTTGGCTCATGATTAACTCCGCTAACTCCGCCGCTAACGCACTTCGCGGTGAGTATAGCACTTCGCGGTACGTATCGACTTCAAAATCGCAAGTGACTACACTGCGCGCTGTGTCCACTATGTAAAGGAGTTTCGAGCCGTGACCGATCAATCGATTCCAACCGTTTACGACTGGGCGGGTGGTGCATCCGCCTTCGAGCGACTGTGTGCCGTGTTTTACCGCCGCGTCCAAGACGATCCGATCCTGCAACCCGTGTTCAAGATCATGCCGCCCGAACATGTGGCGCATGTGGCGTTGTGGCTGGGCGAAGTGTTTGGGGGTGCGAAAACCTACACGACCGAACATGGCGGCTATCCGCACATGCTCTCCAAACATCTCAATCTGGCGCTGACCGAAACGCAGCGAGCGCGTTGGGTGCAGCTCATGCTGTCCTCCGCCGATGAAGCGGGCTTGCCGAGTGACCCAGAGTTCCGATCGGCGTTGGCGGCGTATATCGAGTGGGGCAGCCGGATCGCGCTCGGCAACTCGCAGCCCGGCGCCGTACCACCGCCCGAAGCACCCGTTCCGCGTTGGGGATGGGGCGAAGCGCCACCCATGCTCGATTGACCCCACTTCAACCGAAAACACGCTGCATCTCAGCCAACACGGCATCGGCGAACACATCATCGTTGATATGCGCATCCACTTCCTGATAGCGGATCGACTCGTGCAGGCCGTTTTTGAGGATCGCGCGGCACGTCTCGTTGACTTCCGGCAGCCAAAACGCGCCGCCCGCGATGTCCATGATCGAGCCGCCGCGCAGGGGCACGATCACCGAAACATGGCCGCGCGCCCGATTCAGCTTTTCGGCCACGAAGCGCGTCCCGGCGATCTGTTCGTCGGGCGTGACACGCACCAGCGTAAACTCCGGATTGTGATAGTATACCGGACGATCGCGGAACTGATCGGGGACTTCCGTCCGCGCGCCAAAGATCATGAAGTCCAGGCAACCCGGCACAATCACTTGCGGGATGCCCGCCGCGCCCGCCACATCCAGCCGAGTCGGGCCAGCGTTGTGGTAGCCGCCCGCGATGTGCCCAGCCACTTCGCTCAACGTAAAGTCCAGCACGCCATCGAACATCCCATCGGCGATCAATTCTTCCATTGCTTGTCCGCCGACGCCATTGGCATGGAAAATCACGAAATCGTAGCCGAGCGCCTCGATCTGCGCACGGATGCGCATCAACGGGCGGGTCGTGTTGCCGAGCATGGTGGCCGCCAACGCTTTGCGCGCCTTATCCGCTGGCTTCCGCGCTTCGTAGGCGATCGCCATGCCCGCGATGGCCGCCGCCGCGTTATCAAACACCGTCCGGCTGATCGGATTGAGGCCGAAAATATCGACGATCGAGTGCATGACCAGCGTATCTCGTGTGCCCACGAACGGCCCAAATCGCCGATGCCCGGATGCCAGCGGTGAGACGATCAGCTTGGGCAAACCGATCGGCAGCACTTTCATGGCGGCGGCAGCCAACACCGCACCCTCCGCGCCACCCAGCGAGGCCACCCCGTGAATCTTGCCTTCTCGCACTAGATCGAGCGTGATCGCACGGACACCTTTGAGCATCTCCTCGATGGCTTTGCCGCGCGTCCCAGCCTCGCGCAGCGCTTCGATCGTGGTGCCTGCCGCGATCGCCACTGTCCGCCGATCGTAATCCGCGACGATATCGTTGGCCTCACCGAGGATGCCCGAATCGAGCACGCGCACGGCGCAGCCCAGATCACGCACCCGATCGCGCAGGTAGGCGGTTTCGGGGCCTTTGGTATCGAGCGTGCCGATCAGCAGAACAGTTGCCATAAGTGCCTTTTCAATGCCCAGGGGTACGAAGTTCGTGGGCCAATGCCCGGGGCTAAAGCCGCCGGGCTAAAACTAAATTTTTGAGAGTTGGGTGTGTTGGAACAATATCACTGAAATACCCTCTCAAACATACCACCGTACCAGTCTCTCTAAAACTTGTTTTTAGCCCGGTGGCTTCAGCCCCGGGCATTAGCTTGACATAGACACTAGTGAGCGCGCATTATGCCCCGCTCGCGCGGAGATGCTTGATCGTGTTTTCGACCAACCGTGTATAGAGCGAGTCGCTCATCAGATCGCTGCCATGATCGTGGATGAACTTCAATTCGGCGTCGGTAGCCGTCGTTCCCGCCGCCGCATCTTGCGCCGACTCGCGCAGCGGCGACCGATCGAAAGGCATGACGAACTCGACGGTCAACATGCCGTTATATTCGGCCTGCTTGAGCGTAGCGATGATCTTCTGCCAATCGAGCGCGCCCTCACCCGGCGGACGGCGGTTGTTGTCGGCGACGTGGAAATCGACCAAGTTCTTGCCCGTCGTCAGGATCGCCGCGTACAAGTCTTTCTCTTCGATATTCAGGTGGAACGCATCCAGGCAGACGCCGACGCCTTCGCCGACATCCTGCGCCAGCCGGAGCGCCTGATCGTGCCGATTCAAAAAGTTCGTCTCGAAGCGGTTGAGCGGCTCCAGTCCGATCTTGATCTTGCGCTTGTTGGCGTGATCGGCGACCTGTTTCATGCCTTCGACCGCCCACTTCCACTCGGTGTCGGCGTCGGCCATCGCCATGACTTTGCCCACTTGACTGGGCACGATCGTGAAGATTGTCCCGCCCAAGCCGTGAATCATGTCTAGGCATTCTTTGAGATATTGAACGGACATCTCGCGGTAGTAGGGATCCGAGTGGATCAAATCGCGGCCAGCGCTCATGATGCTAACCGATCCCCAGCAGTCGATTTTATACTTGTCGAGCAGCGGGCGAACGACTTTCACGTCGTATAGACGCGGCTCACCTCGGATTTGCAGGCCGTCGTAGCCAAGATCGTGGAGACGCTTGAGGGTGGTTTCGATGGGTTCGGGACGCATCCAGTTGTGCATACACACGCGCATGATTTTTCTGATCTCCTATAATGCAAAATATTCGCAAAGGCGGACGAGGCAGGCCGCGTCCCTACCAAAAACCGTTCTATGCTTCTTTGCGCACCGGCACGTTGGAGATGACCGTAAATCCCAACGTGCTGAGCGCCAACACCAAAAAGCCCCACCCGAACAGCCCGAACACCCAGGGCTGGAACATCCCGATCACACCGAGGAGAATTCCCCCGATCATGATCCGTTCGAGCAGACTGTGGAGCGAAACCGACATACTTAAACCTCCTTCTTCGATCTAATATTTGATGTCCACCGCGCGCCCGGTTTCCGCCGAGGCGAGCACCGCATCGCAGATCACCGCCGCCCGGTAGCCATCCTCGAAGGTCGCACCATACGGTCCGACCTCGCCATTTTCGACGATCGCGCGCAGCAGGTGATCGATCTCGTGGGTGAAGGTGTGCTCCCAGCCGATCATGTGACCCTGCGGCCACCAGTTTTTCCACCAGGGGTGAAACGACTCGCTGACCAGCACGTTGGTGAAGCCCTGCGTTTCGCGCGGCGTGCTGTTCTTCCAGAACACTTCGAGTTCGTTGAAGCGTTCCAGGTTGAAGCGGATGCTGCCATGTTCGGCGTTGATCTCGAACGAGTTGTAGTTCTTGCGGCCCGGGGCAAAGCGCGTCGCCTCGATCGTGCCAAGCGCGCCGTTCTCGAACTCCAACGTCGAGACGAACGCATCATCGACCGTCACTTTTTCGGACGCACCGCTCGCGCCTGTCCGATCCTTGATGAACGTTTTAGTCATCGCCATCAGCCGCGACGGTTCGCCGACCAAAAAGCGTGCCAGATCGATGATGTGCGCGCCCAGATCACCGAGCGCGCCGCTGCCAGCCACGCTTTTATCGAGTCGCCAAACCATCGGGAAATCCGGATCGGCGATCCATTCTTGCAGGTACACTGCGCGGAAATGGTAAATCTGGCCGAGCGCGCCGCTGTCGATCAGATCACGAATCTGGCGGATGGCGGGCACAAACCGATAGTTGAAGGCCACCATATGCTTGACACCTGCCGCCACCACCGCATCGAGCATCACTTTCGATTCGGCGGCAGTGCGCGCCAGCGGCTTCTCGCAAAAGACGTGCTTACCCGCTTTGGCCGCCGCGATCGTCGGTTCGGCATGGGCATCGTTCGGCCCGCTGTTGTCGAACAACTGCACATCGGGATCGGCGATCATCGCCTGCCAATCGGTGTAGTATTTCTCATAACCATAGCGGCGGGCGGCCTCGCTGACGGCGCTCTCGTTGCGTCCGGCAATCGCCACCAGGCGCGGGATCGCAACGGGTGGATACATCATGTAGGGCTGCGTTTTGTAGGCGTTCGTGTGCGCCTTGCCCATGAACGCATAGCCCAGCATCCCCACGCCGATGGTGGGCGCGCTGCCCGTCGCGCGCGGGCCGGCCATACTCACAAATCCGACATCTTTATCACTCATGGCGACTCCTCAATTGATGGCAAAAGTATTCCGCAAGAACGGGCGACCCTGCGTGGTCGCCCGTCATGATTATGATTTGCTGGCAAAAGCCGCGTCGAAAGCCTGTTCTGACGCCGAAAAGTTGACGCGCTTGACGAGTGCCAATGCTTCGGGCGCACCGCGCATCCGATCCATGCCGCTATCTTCCCACTCGACCGACAGCGGACCGTCATACCCGATCTGGTTGAGCGTGCGCACGATCTGCTCAAAATCGACGCCGCCGCGCCCTGGTGAGACGAAATCCCAGCCACGCCGCCGATCGCCAAAACTCAAATGCGAGCCGAGGATGCTATGCCGCCCATCCAGCCTTCGGATCGAATCCTTGATATGGACGTGATAGATGCGATCGGTGAATTCTTCGAGCAGCGCCACCGGGTCAATGAACTGGTGGTGCAGATGGCTCGGATCAAAGTTGATGCCGAAGGCGGGGCGATGATTGAGTGCTTCTAAAGTGCGGTGGGTACTGTAGATGTCGTAGGCGATCTCGGTTGGGTGGACTTCCAGCCCAAATTTGACGCCCACTTGATCGAACACATCGAGGATCGGATTCCACTGATCGGCAAATAACTTGTAGCCCGCATCGATCATGGCGTCGGTCGTCGGCGGGAAGAAGTACAGCATGTGCCAGACGGGGCTGCCCGTGAAGCCATTCACGACCTTTACGCCCATCTTGGCTGCCGCCCGCGCCGTATCCTTGATCTCTTCGGCAGCGCGTTGACGGACACCATCGGGTTTGCCATTGCCCCAAATGCGTGAGGGCAAAATCCCTTTGTGGCGCTCGTCAATGATCGCATCACTGACCGCCTGACCGACCAGATGGTTACTGATCGCCCAGCATTTCAGACCGTGCTTGGCGAGAATATCCTGCCGCCCCTTGATGTAACTATCATCGGAGAGTGCTTTATCGATCTCGAAATGATCGCCCCAGCAGGCGAGTTCCAAGCCATCATAGCCCCATGAGGCGGCTTTTTCGGCCACCGTGTCAAGTGTCAAATCAGCCCATTGACCCGTAAAAAGTGTAACCGGACGTGCCATTTTGATTTCCTGTCTCCTTAAAATTCCAAAGATGATTAAGACTGACCTCATCCTTTGCCATTGTCGAGTCTTGACTCCCCCTCTCCGTGATTACGGAGAGGGGGTTGGGGGGTGAGGTTTGCTCACAAGATCGCCTGCTGCGTCTGAGCGTCGAAGATGTGAATGCGATCGAGATTGAACGACAGATTGAGCTGCTTACCCGTCGGAACGCGGAAAGTCGGCGGCGCTTTGACCTTGAAGATACCACCACCCACGCGCAAATCGTAGATCGTGCGATCACCCAGCGGCTCGACGACGTACACACTGCCGGGAATGCCGCCGTCGCCCCCATTTTCCGAAAGTGACACATCTTCTGCGCGCACACCGAATAGCAGATCGTCGGTGTTACGGGTCGCGGCCACGGCGTCGCGCAGCCCATTCGGAACGGGCAGCCGCCACGCATCCTCGGAATCGATCAGCGTTGAGGTCGCCGTATCGAACTTGCACTTGATCAGATTCATGCGCGGGCTGCCAATGAAACCTGCCACGAACAAGTTGATCGGATGCTCGTACACCTCCTGCGGGACGCCGATTTGTTGGATTACACCGCGATTGAGGACAGCCATCCGATCGGCCATCGACATCGCCTCGACCTGATCATTGGTGACATAAAAAAATGTTTCGCTGAGTTCCTGCTGAATACGCTTGAGTTCCGAGCGCATTTCGGCACGCAATTTGAAATCGAGGTTGGTCAGCGGCTCATCCATCAAAAAGGCGTGTGGACGGCGCACCATCGCACGTCCCAGTGCCACGCGCTGCTGTTCACCGCCGGAAAGCTGGGCAGGCCGCCGTTCGAGTAAGTGCTCGATGTGCAGCATCCCGGCCACGCGCTTGACCGCCGCCGCTATATCCGCTTTGCTCATGGCGCGCGCTTCGAGCGGAAAGGCGATGTTCTGATAGACTGTTTTGCGCGGATAAAGGGCATAACTCTGAAAGACGAAGGCCAGATCGCGTTCGGCGGGCGCTTGGGCTTTGATGTCTTGGCCGTCAATGCTGACTGTGCCGCCATCCGGTCGTTCGAGGCCAGCCACACAGCGCAGCAAAGTCGTCTTGCCTGCGCCGGTCGGGCCGAGCAGCACCACGAATTCCCGATCTTTGATTTCGAGATTTACATCATTAACCGCCACATTCGAGCCGAAGCGCTTGGTCATATGCTGAATGCTGATCGAAGACATAATGGCTACATCACCCGCTGTTGTGTATGGGCATCGAACAAATGGATGCGATCGGTGTTGAAGCTGATTTTTACCGGCGCACCGACTGCGTGACGGATGGTGGGCGACGTGCTGGTGCGGAACAAGGTGCTTCCCACTTCGATCGTGTAAATCGTCTCATCACCGAGCGGCTCGACGGTGCGCACACAGCCGCTGAGCACGCCCTCTTGCGCACTGATTGACGAGTCTTCGGCGCGAATACCGAGCACCAGTTCAGCACCTCGCTGATGCGTGCGCACGCGATCGGTCAATGCAGGCGGCACGGGGATGGCGATGCCTTCGGCGCGCAAGGTGTTGCTCTCATCCAGTTCGACGGGGATCAACGTCATCGGTGGATTGCCGATGAAGCCCGCCACGAACAACGTTTGCGGGCGCTCGTAAATATCGAGCGGCGCGCCGACCTGCTGGAGCACACCGAGGTTCATCACGGCGATGCGCTGCCCCATCGACATCGCCTCGACTTGATCGTGCGTCACGTAAACCATCGTCACGCCCAGATCGGATTGCAAGTGCTTGAGTTCGACGCGCATATCGGCACGCAAAGACGCATCGAGGTTCGTCAGCGGCTCATCCATCAAAAAGACTTGCGGCTGGCGTACCATCGCCCGACCCAGCGCCACCCGCTGCTGTTCGCCGCTCGCCAAACGGTTAGGGCGACGCTTCAAGAGGTGCTCGATACGCAACTTTTGCGCGACGCTTTGTACCCGCTGATCGACTTCGGCGGTGCTGATCTGGGTGGCACGCAGTGGAAACGCGATGTTGTCATAGGCTGACATGTGCGGGTAGAGCGCGTAAAACTGGAAGACGAACGCAATATCACGCAACCCGGCGGGCAGGTCGTTCACCAACCGCTCGCCGATAAAAATATCACCGCTGGTTTGGCGTTCCAGCCCGGCGATACTGCGAAGTGTAGTCGTTTTGCCGCAACCCGACGGGCCGAGCAAGACCAAAAACTCCCCGTCGGCAATATCCAGATTCAGGCTGGCGACGGCCAGCGCACCGTTCGGGAAGCGCTTGACAATATCCTTGAGTTTGATTTGAGCCATCATTAATCGATCCTGTGACTAGCGCCGTACTGCGCCGAAAGTAACGCCGCGCAGGAGATGGTTGCGCACCAGCACCGTGAAGATCACGATCGGTAGCAAAAAGACGACGGCAGTGGCCGATACGCGCGCCCACTCCGGGCGGCCATAGCCGATCACGGAGACCAAGTACGGCGGCACCGTCGAAAAGTTATCCGGGTTCAGGCGTAGGACAAACACAAATTCGTTCCAGGCCGTGATGAGCACGAACACCGCTGTTGAAAGCATGGCCGGAATCGCCTCCGGGATGACCACCCGCCAGATTGCCTCGATGCGTGAATAGCCGTCCATCATGGCCGCTTCTTCATATTCCTTCGGAATTTCGTCGAAGAACCCCTTCATCATCCACACCACGAACGGTAACCCCGCCGTGACATAGAGCACCGTCAGGCCGAAGAACGAGTTGCGCAAGCCGAGGCTCGAATACAACAAAAAGATCGGGATAATCACGACGATCGGTGGCAGCATCCGCGTGCTCAGGATGAAAAACAGCAGATTGCCCTCGCCGGGAATGCGGAAGCGCGAAAACGCATAGGCGGCCAGCGTGCCGAGCATCACTGCCACGATCGTCGCCGTGCCGCTGACCAGGACGCTGTTTAGGAGCGCGCCGGGGAATGGACTGCCATTGCCGCTGCTGCCGGTCGCGGTCGTCGTCAGCACATTGACGTAATTTTCGAGCGTGGGTTGGAATTGCAGGAACGGAATCAACGCGGGCGGCGTCAGCGTGACATCGCCGCGCACCTTGATCGAACTGATCACCAACCAATACAGCGGAAACAAGAAGAAAAACAGGATCACCGCGATCGCCAGCCAGAACAAAATGCGGCGTAACAAAGGAGCTTTCAACATATTAGGCATCGAAAATTTCTCTTTTGATCTAACATTGACTTGTGGTGAAGCTACCAAATATTCGCCCGATTTACCTCATCGCCGCCAGTCTTCACTTGGCTTCCTCCTCGCCGTGATTACGGAGAGGGGGATTGAGGGGGTGAGGTTCTTCTATCTACCCGGTTCCGCTTTGAGTTGATTCAGGACGCGAATCAACAGGTTCGCCAGCGCAATGATCACCACCAGCATCATATAGCCGAGCGCCGACGCCTTGCCCGTATCCAGGTTGCCAAACGCAACTTCATATAAGTAGCTGGGCAGCACTTTGGTCCCGGTCGAGCCGCCGCCGTCGGTCAGCACCCACACCAGATCGAACAGCTTATAGGTGTCCATCAGGCGGAAAATCAGCGCGATCATCAGCAAGGGCGAGATCAATGGCAGCGTGATATGTCGGAATTTGAACCATGCCGACGCGCGATCGACTTCCGCCGCTTCGTACAAATATTTGGGCACCGCCGACAGACCCGCCAGCGAGATCAGCATCATGAAGGGCGTCCATTGCCAGGCATCGACCAATACCAGCGAGGCCAGGGCGGCTTTGCTATCAGTCAACCAGTGGATCGCGGGGAAGCCGAATAGATCGTGGATGAAATAATTGACGACACCAATATCGGCCTGGAGCATGAAGCGCCAGAACAAACCGACGACGACCGTCGAGAGCATCATTGGGATCAAGACCGCCGTCGTGATGAACGAGCGTCCGCGAAACTGCCGATTGAACAAAAACGCGATACCAAAACCTACCATGAATTCGATCAATACGGTTGGCACCACAACGGACGCCGAAGTCGTGAAGCGTGCCCAAATTTTCGGATCGGCCAGCAGTTCAGCATAATTTTGCACGCCGATATAGGGTGCAGTCGTCCATGACGCACCGCCGGCCTTGTAGCTGGTGAAACTGAGCAGCAGCGACCAGATCAACGGAAACACCGTGATAAACAAGAGCAGCAGCAGCGTCGGCCAAATAAAAATATTGACCAGCAGCCGATCAGTCAGCCACCGAAAGCGCATCCGCTGTTGGGGCTGCACGGGCGCTCCCACCGCTATATCCAGAGTTCGATTTGCCAAAGTCACCTCCAACAGGGCACAGAACCTCACAGAGAGCAATAAGTAGGCGACTACACCAGGATCGCCCTTACCAAAGACGTGTTTGCAAAAGTATTGAATGGGCGCTGGGTGCTCAGGGCTGAAGCCACCCGGCTAAAACCAAGTTTTTGAGAGGCTAGTGATGACAATGACGTAGGTCAATGACGCCTCTCAAATACATGGCGGTACGAATCTCTCCAAAATTTGGTTTCAGCCCGGCGGCTTCAGCCCCGGGCTTTTTTTACTTAGGTGTTGCGGCGGGCGTGGCTGCGCCGCCACCACTGGTATCCGCACTGCCCTTCGGCGGGCCGTTCGGATATGCTTTGTCGAGAATATCCTGCTGCGCTTTGGCGATGTTGTCGAGCGCGGTTTTGGCGTCAAGCTGACCGGTCACGGCCAAGTTGAGCTGCTCACCTTGAACGACCAACATCGAGTTGTATTCGGGCAGGTTCCAGAAGTCCTTGACAAGCTGGTACGACTCGGCGAAGACGGCGTTATACGGCGCGGCCTTCAGGAACGTGTCGGACGCGAGCACGTCGGTGCGGGCGCTATAACCGTGCAGTTCGGCCCACTTCGTCTGAACATCCTTCGATTCGAACCACTTGACGAAGGCCAGCGACGCATCCTTGTTCTTGGTGAAGGCGCTGACATGGATACCCATGCCGCCCAAAGACAGAACGTGCTTGGCTTCACCGGGGGCGACCGCGTAGGACAGGTTGGCCGACTGGTTGCAGCCTTTCGGATCGAGGAAGCTCGGCCCGAAACCGACCCAGATGATCGTCATGGCCGACTTTCCGGTGCAGATGGCATCGACATCTTCGCCGAAGCCAAAGTTGCCCGAACCCTCCGGGCCGGTCTTGTACAGTTCAGCCGCGTATTGCAGCGCCTTGACGTTGCTATCGCTGTTGAGAACACCCTGCACCTTGTAGGTCGCCGGGTCCCACAGTTCGCCGCCAAAAGCCCAGGCGATCTGGTTCCAGGCGGTCTGAACGTTATCATAGCAGGCCGCCGCACCGCACCAGAACCACGAGAAACCGGCGGGCGCAACCTTATCAGCCTTGATCTTCTGAGCTTGCGCGAGCAGTTCGGTCCAGGTCTTAGCGGGCTTCAAGCCAGCTTTGTCGAGCAGGTCTTTGCGATAGACCAGCACCATTACGTCGGCCATCGCCGCGATGCCGTAATAACGCTTGCTGAGCGGCGGATACTCCCCATAGGCAGAGAGCGCCGCTGGCACGTATTTATCGACATCGATGTTGGTCTTCATCCAGTCGGTCAGTTCGAGCAGGTCGCCGCCCTTGACCGCTTCGCCGATGTACTGGCTGTCGAGGATCGGCAGGTCAGCGCCGCCCTTCGCCACGAAATCGGTAAAGATCGTATCGTGCCACTGGCCGAGTGGGACGCACTTGACTTTGACAGTCGCATCTTGGTAGGTGTTGACAAGCGTCTGGAGCGCCTCGCAAGGCGGCCACGAAAACCAGGTGATTTGCAGTTCGGGCTTCTGGGCACGGGCGGGAAAGGCGGCTGATCCGAAGACCAACACCAACGCCACGAATGCTGATAGGAGTGAAACGAGCCTTTTTGACATGTCTTTAGTTCTCCCAAATCTCTAACTTCGAGCCGCGCAATGTGTGACTGATAGGTGAATTGGCACTCGCTTGCAAGCACCTCCCTTTCTGCCCCGACGCGCAAAAAAAATATTTCAACTGACGTTTTGAGCAAAAAACGCTCATCACTATCAATTCATTATATAATAGCTGAATTAGTTTATCGAGTCAACAAACTGCCAAAAAAAATGCAAATAGGATTTATTTATGATGGCTGATGACCGTTTTCGCACGGGCGATCAAGCCCTGGTGCGCACTATAAATCAAACTTTGATTCTGCACCACCTGCGCCAGACGGCACCCGTTTCACGCGCGGCGCTTTCCGAACTGACCGGGCTGAACAAAACGACCGTATCGAGCATCATCCGCGATCTGATAGGCACAAGCATGATCCGCGAGATCGGTGCGCAATCGGGCGGTGCGGGGCGGCCTGCCATCATGCTCGAACTGAACCCGGACGCGGGTTATATCATTAGCGCCGAGATCGGGGTCGATTTTATCGCGCTGCTGCGCACCAACTTCACCGCCGAGTTTCAGTGGCAATCACGCAGCCCGATCCGCGAACCCCACGACAGCGCTGCCGTGCTCAATCAACTGGTTGGGATGCTCAAAAACGCGATCAGCAATGCGTTGATCGGCAATCGGCGCGTGTTTGGGGTGGCCGTCGGCGTACCGGGTTTGGTCGATCAGCAGAGCGGTCAGGTTTTGTTCGCGCCGAATCTGGGCTGGCACACCATCCCGCTCGAAGGGATGCTCGCCCACGAACTCGATTTGCCCGTTTCCCTGGATAACGAGGCGAATATGGCAGCGCTCGGCGAACTCTATTTTGGGGTGGCGCAGGGTTACAAAAATGTGCTGTATCTGACGCTGGATGTTGGGTTGGGCGGCGGCATCATCTCCAACGGTCAATTATTTACCGGCAATGCGGGATTTGCGGGCGAGTTTGGACACATCACCATGGATCCTCACGGCAAGTTGTGCGGCTGCGGCAATCGCGGCTGTTTCGAGACACTGGTAAGTCTTCCAGCACTGTACGATCATGTTCGCACGGCGGTCGCACGGGGCGAGCCAACGTTGCTGGCCGATCTCGTGCGCACCGATATGTTGAATTTCGAGGGAGTCGCTGAGGCGGCTCGTTCCGGGGATCAGGTGGGATTGGCCGCCTTTGCCAGCATCGGACGTGCGTTGGGTGTCGGACTCGCCAGTTTGGTCAACATATTTGATCCCCAATTAATCGTCCTGGGGGGTGAGATGAGCCGTGCCAGTGAACTCATGCTGCCAATCGCTACCGAGGAACTGACGGTACGCCTGAAACCCTGGCAGCACCCGCTTCCGACGCTGGCCGCGGCACGCTACACCCGTGATGCGTGCGTCATGGGCGGGATCGCCACCGTCTACGATCGGATTTTCAACTTACATCGTAGAGGGTAGGGGCAACCTACCCGGTTTTTTGCAGCGTCAGGTAGCTCAGCAGGTCGATCTTGGTCAGGATGCCGATCGCGCTACGACCGTTTGACTCGACGACGACCGCAACCGGATTGGTGGTGAAAACGCTGAGCAGTGATTCGACCGACATATCGGGCGTGACCGTCGTGACATTGCGATCCACGACATCAAGATCGCCGATCAGATGCTGCGCCGCATCCGCGCCAGCATTGCTCAGCAAATATTTGAGCAAACTCACCTCGTTGACTAGCCCGACCAGCGCATTGTTGTCCCCTACGACGGGAAGCTGCGAAACGCTGTATCGCTTCATTTGGCTTACGACCAGATCGACCGCGTCGCTCGCGTGTGCCGTGACCAGATCGCCGCGCGGCTTGCTGGCGAGCACATCCTGCACGCGCATATCGCCCGTGCCCGTATCGAGAAAGCGATTCTCGCGCATCCACTCGTCATCGAACACTTTGCTCAGGTTGCGCGAACCCGAATCGGGCAGCAAGACGACGATCCGCCGTTCTTCGCCCAGGTTTTTGTCCAGTGCGTAGCGGAGCGCACCCACCACCGCACTGCCCGACGATCCGCCGCAGAAGATGCCTTCCTCGCGCACCAGTCGCCGCGCCATCAGGAACGATTCTTTGTCATTGACTTTCACCATGTCGTCGATCACGCTGAAGTCGTAAATCGATGGGATAAAATCTTCGCCAATGCCCTCGATTTTGTAGGAATGGGCTTCGCCAGCGTGTCCCGTTTTGAAGACATCGGTGATGATCGACCCGACCGGATCGACGCCCACGATCTGAATTTTCGGGTTCTGCTCTTTCAGGTAGCGCCCAACGCCTGTGATCGTGCCACCCGTGCCCATGCCACAGACGAAGGCATCGATCTTGCCCGCCGTCTGCCGCCAAATTTCGGGGCCGGTGGTGCGGTAATGTGTCTCCGGGTTGACGGGATTGTGATATTGGTTGGCGAGGATCGCGTTGGGCGTATCCGCAACGATCTGGCGCGCGACCGAATAATAGCTGCGCGGATCATCGGCGGCCACATCGGTTGGCGTCACTACCACTCGCGCCCCAAATGCCCGAAGCTGCCGAATCTTTTCGATCGATTGTTTATCGGCCAGCACGAATACGCACTTGTAGCCTTTGATGGCCGCCGCGATCGCCAACCCGATACCCGTGTTGCCCGAAGTCGATTCGACGATCGTGCCACCCGGTCGCAGCTTGCCGGAACGCTCCGCATCTTCGATGATCGAAATACCGATCCGGTCTTTGACCGAGCCGCCTGGGTTAAAAAATTCCACCTTCGCCACGATCTCCGGGGCAATACCGCGCGTCACTCGATTGAGGCGGACGAGCGGCGTGTTGCCCATCGTATCGAGGATCGTGGCAGCGATCTCGGCCTCGTGTGGCAGATCGGGCGCATTCGGGGGCAGAGTTTGTGTGACCATTGACAAGCAAATCCTTCGTCGTTATTTAGCAGGCGAGCGTAGCGTTCCAGTCCCCCGTGTTTTGTCGGAGTCCGAGCGCTCGTCCCGTTCGGCGCGCGGCGCGATCGACTGCTCGCTGCGGCTTCCTGTTGTTCCCGCTTCGGAACGCGGCGTGAGCGGCGTGATCGAAGATTTCGAGGAGCGCGGCGGTGCGGAATCGGTAGGCGAATCAACGTTGAGGCGACCGGTTGTTTTGATGCGTGCGAGCGGTGTCGGCGGTGGCTGCGACGGAGCAGTCGGTTCCTCACCCTTGATCTGCACAAAAACCGTAATCTTCGTGCCCTCACCGCGCGCGCTGAACATCTGGAGCGTTCCCTCCGCCATCGCGGCGCGCTCCCGCATATTTACCAAGCCGAGGCTGCCGCGACTCTCGTAATCTGAGGTGACAGACTGCAAATCGAAGCCGAGTCCATCATCTTGAACTTCGATGACGGCAAGGTCGTCGCTGCGAAACAAGCGCACGTAAATATGCGGCGCTTGGGCATGTTTGCGCGCGTTGTTGACCGCCTCTTCAATAATGTAGAACAAAATACCCTGTGCCTGCGGGGTGAACAGCGAATCGGCTTCGGGAGCTGATTCGATAACCACGTTCTGGTTATAGGTTTCTTTCATCTTGTTGGCGAGCTGCTTGAGGGCAGGCGTCAAACCCTGCGTTTCGAGCGCAAGTGGCCGCAGCGTGAACAACATATGACGCACGTCTTTGGTCACGTTACGTGCCATGTCCTCGACTTTTTGCAGCTCTTCCATCGCGTCTTTGAGATCGACATTCGTATCTTTGAACTGATTCTTGAGCATCATCCGAATATAATTGATGTGCATGGTGATGGCCGCGACGATTTGTGTGGGACCATCGTGAAGCTGACGCGCCAGATTCTTGCGCGCCTCATCTTCGGCATCGATGATCTTATCTTTTTCCTGGCGCAGTTTCAGGTACAGATACGCATTTTGCAGCGCAATCGTCGCCTGAATACTCAGAGCATTCAGCAGTTCGACATGCTCATCAGAAAAGGCGTCACGGGTTTCGCTGCCGAACACCAGAATGCCGAAATGTTCATAGCCCGCCCGCAACGGGATCGCCAAAATCGATTTGGCAGCCGCGAATCCACTGAAATATTGCAGTTCGGGATCGTGGTGGGCATCCGCGCCAAAAACGGGCTGGGTCTGTTTGAGCGCCAAACCGAGGATGCCACGCTGACCGGGCACATGGACGCGCTCGTCCTGGCGGGTGAGCCGACGCCCGGTTTCGACCCGCAAGACGGCGTGTTCGTATAGCAGCACCACGCCGATTAGTCCGTTATCCGTTTGATCATCTGCATCGAGATTGCGCAAACCGAGCGAACCCAAATCGAGCACCGCATTCAGCACTTTGTTGTAATCGAGCGTCGCGCTGAGCGTGCTCGCCATCTCGTAAATGGCACGGGCGCGGGCACGTTCGCCGCGCAGTCGGTTGGCTTCGATCTCGCGTTCATCCAGCGTGACAGCGCGTAGTTTGTTGTCGTTGGCACTGAGCGCGCTGACCAAACTGGTCAACAGCACGGTCACGAATAAAAACAGCAGTCCAATAAACAGCGAAACCATCAAGTTGGGCGTGAAATTCGGCGATGAGGCGACGAGGATCACGGCCAAAAAGCCCGCGCCGCTGGCCGTTGCCAAGCCAAGCGCTCGTCCATAACGCAGGGTCGAGATTAGGATCGGAAACAGGCTTACGCCGACCATCACCAGCGGCGACTCGCCCGACGCCCAGAAAAACAACAACGCCAGAATCACATCACCGAGCAAAGTGAGTGGACGCAGCAGCCGATCGGACAGATCAAAGAGAATAAAGAAGCCGACAAAGATGTTGTAAAGGACGGCAATTCCGGTTACGGTTTGTTCGGTCGCGGTAAACGCCAAATTGGCATTCGCGTTCGACGAGGAACTATGCAGCGTGACAAGGGCAGCCGCCGCGCTCAGGGTGAGCAGCCAACGCAGCCCCAAAAGTATCCAATCCAGCCGCCGAGACGGCGCGGGAGATCGTTTCACTAGGATGTTCCTGAAACAAAGAACGCCATTCTGATTATACACGAAATGGCGCTTTGGGCAGTGCCCGATAATGGACTCGAACCATTGACCTCACGGATGTGAACCGTGCGCTCTAACCAACTGAGCTAATCGGGCGATTGCTGGGTCAAATTTGAGATATTCAGTATAGCAGCCCAGATAGGCTCTGGCAAGACCGATTTTTGCCGCTAGAATCAGGATGTCCGTTGTGTCTCCTTCAAAAAGGGATTGGGTTGCATTGACTGGCACTATTATCCGAGCACGCATTTTTTTGCTGTTGGCGATCGTCGTATTGCTGCTGCTGGCAGGCGCTTTAATTCAAAAATATACGGCTGATTTTCCCCCAAGTCATGCCGAATTGGACATCGATCGCGGGACGATCTGGATTTCGCACGACGGTTTTATTCGATCCGCGATCACCGTCCACCGTTTGCAGGTCAATGCGGGCGATACGCTCGATTCGGTCGATGGCTGGGCGACGCTGCATTTCACTGATGGCGTGACCGCCGATCTATTTCCCGGCTCCAAAATCCGCATCGATCGATTCGGGAGCCAGGACTCGAATGTTCAGTTGGGCCTGAGTTTGTTGGGTGGTGAGTTGATTCAGCATGTATTCGGCCAAACGGATCGCCGATCGTGGCATACCGCGAGTTTGGTGGCAGGTGGCGAGATCGGGACGAGCAATGGCGAGTATGTCGCACTGGTATCAGGCGATCATGTGACAATCGGCACGCTCAGCGGGACTGTCACACTCAAAACGGGCATCGAGGGGATTCCCATTGCAACGAACACTGGACTCGTGCTCCGCAATGGTAAAACGGCCTCCCCGGCTACGGCATGGGGCACAGCGCATGTGATCGCCTATCGCCCTAATGGAACGTCCGCCGCGCTGCCCGTGACGATGACCGCCGATAATCAAGATCAGTTCGCGTTCTCATCGGATCGGCTATTTGCCCTGCCAAGCGGCAATTATGCGCTCAAAATCAACACGATTGTGCCATACGCCCTGCCTTCTGTGACGGTTTTCCCCAGCACACTCAACGAATGGCCGATCACGCTCAGTGAAGTCGCCTTCAACTTGGTCGATAGCGCACAAAAACCATTGACCGCTGTTCCGTTGGTCCTCGAAGGCATCGAAACACTGGCGGTGGGCGAATCAGTGCTGGTCGCGCCGGGGACCATTGGGTTCCGGGTGGCGCGCGAGGATGCGTCCGATCAGTGGCAAACCATCAATCAAATCAGTGCTTTGCCAGGGCAGCACTTGAGTGTTCCCTTGCGCAATGATTTGTTTGGTGGTGGCAATCTGACCCTCACCATGACCGCGCCGGATGGCACACCGCAGCCGCTCGGAACGGCCAATGTGTACGCAGATGGTTCGGACGAATCGGGATCGCCCAGTTTAGGGCCGTTCAAGACGGATGGTTCGGTTCAAGTGCTGCCAAAGGGAAAGTATGTTGTCGTAGCGGCCTTGTCCAAAAGTATTGGCGTGCGCCTCCCGATTGACATCACGACCAATAAAACCACAGCGCTGACCATTCCTTTCGGCACACTGAACGTAAATTTCACGGATGTCAGTGGACGCTCTTCTCCGCGCTTGGTCTACATCGTTGCCGCCAAAGAACTGCTGCGCCTCAAACAGACGGTCGATCAGATGCGCCAAACGATCTACGGGATCGCCATCAATACCGGCGTCACGATCAACGTTCCAGCGGGCGATTACGTGATACGCACCAGCGATCCGCGCAGCTCTCAGGTGACGATCAGCATTTTTGCCGGGCAGAATTCGCCTATCAACCTGACGGCGAATGGCGTCAACGGCGCGCCTTCCACGAGCTAATTTCATCGCGGTGAAAACCCAGAGGCTAAATGGATCAAAAATATGCTTCGGTTGCGGAAAAAGTTGCGCAACGATTCAGCCAGATACCCGAAATAGTGGCAGTTGCCGTATCGGGTTCGCAAACTTCAGGGGCGGTCAGTGCAGGGTCGGATATGGACATTTATTTTTACTCGACAACCGAGATTCCTGCCCCCGTGCGAACGACGATCGGCGCAGAGTTTTCCGATGATTTCGAAGTGAATGATTTCTGGGGAGCGGGCAACGAATGGACAGACCGCGATACAGGCATTCACATTGATGCCATATTTTGGACAACAGACTGGATCATAGGTCAGATCGATCGTGTTTTGGTGCGGCATGAAGCGTCGATGGGCTATACGACCTGCTTTTGGCACACTGTGAGCAGGTCGCAAATTCTGTTCGATCGAAATAACTGGCTGGGTCGACTACAGCGGCAAACATCGCAAGATTATCCCGAACCGCTGGTCAAAGCCATTGTTGCCAATAATTATCCCGTGCTACGACAAATATCGTCATCCTATTTGAAACAGCTTGAAAAAGCAGCCAGCCGGGACGATCGGATCAGCTTGAATCACCGCACAGCGGCACTGTTCGCCAGTTATTTTGATATTCTTTTTGCCATCAATCGTGTACCGCATCCGGGCGAAAAACGCCTGATCGACCTCGCCGAAAAACTTTGTCCTATACGACCCGTTAGGATGCGCGCCGAGATCGAGGCTGTGCTTGAAGCAAGCGTTCACGGAACCACTCAAATCGGGGTTGCGACCAATCGATTGATTGACAGCCTGGATGAAACGCTGAAATCCGAAGGATTGCTGGCCTGAAATGGTCAAAAGCAGGCAATTTCGCCAGAAACGTGGTTGATCAACAGCCTTCGTTTGCGGAACCAAAAACCCTCTCTACACCGTAGAAAGGGGGTGAACCTGATTGCGAATTTGATCCGATTAGGCGATATGACGCATGACGGCCAACACCCGTCCCTGAATCTCAACCTTGTCTTTATCGACGTAGATCGGCTCCATCGTGGGGTTGGCGGGTTGTAGCCGCACCCGATCGCCTTCATCGAAGAAGCGCTTGAGCGTCGTCTCATTGTTCTCGGTCAGCCAAACGGCGACCGTATCACCATTGCGCGCCACCGCTTGACGGTGCAGGACCACAATATCGCCGTCATCGATCATGGCATCGATCATCGAGTGACCGGAAACGGTCAATGCATAAATTTCCGATTCGTCCACAGTGCCGAGCATCGAACGCGGCACTTGGATCAGGTCGTCTCTGTCGAAGTAGTAGCCGAAATCGTCACCGGGGTGCGGTACAGGTGCGCTGGCGACAATTTTGCCAACCATCGGCACTGAAAAGATCGACCGATCATCAGCGACGCTGACGGCTAACTCGCGCAGTGCCTTCTTGTTCAACCGAATGCCGCGCGATTTATCGGGGGTGCGCGTAAGGTAGCCGCCATCGGCCAGCTTATTCAGATTGTAATTCACGACCGAGGTCGAATCGATCTGGCACGCCTTGCCGATTTCGCGGATGGTGGGAGGAAAACCAGTGCGGTCGCCCTCCTTGTGGATGAAAGCCAGAATATTACGCTGACGTTCTGAAAGAGTTTCTTTTGCTGTCGCCATGATACGATTTCCCAATTAATGGTTTGGACCGAATGTTCGAGTTTTCTAACCGAATTATAGTCCGAACATTGGTTCGATGTCAAGCCTTTGATCGAACAGATGAGCCGAACATCTGCTCAAAATGTATAACAATGGCGTAACAAATGGAGAAAATAAAAAGAGGCTGAACATTTGGATCAGCCTCTTTTGGTCATCGGCGGACGCGCACAAGCGACGTCCCTACAAAGTAGTGCGAGGAGTTTTCGGTAGGGACGGCCATTTATGGCGTCCGTGAGCGACCTAGCGCAAGCGTGCCGACAGATCGGCCAAGCCCGCGCGCACGCTGCCATCCACCACGCGATCGCCCGCACGCACGACCAATCCACCCAAAATCGCCGGTTCGATCTTGTAGGTGATATTTTGCGCGCCCGTCTGCGCCGCGACGTTCTTTTTCTCGTCGTCACTCAGCGGCAAGGCACTGACGACTTCCAGATTATCGCCCAGACCCTTGAGATCAGCACCGCTCTGCGAGAAGAAACTGGAGATGATCTGCTGCGAACGTTGTGGATCGAGCGACTGACCAATCAAACGCTCCGAGGCTGCCAGCGCCAATTGCACCACCTGAGTGCGCACTTCGCCGAGCAGTTGATTGCGCTCTTGCTCAGCATCTTGACGCGCCTTGTTGCGGATATCTTCGGCTTCTTTGCGAGCGTCGTCGGTGACAGCGCGCGCCTGCTCTTCAGCCTGACCACGCGCTTCGTCGATCAGGTGCGAGGCTTCGCGGCGGCGTTCATCGAGCATCTTTTGGGCATCGCGCTCCGCATTGGCGCGCGCTTGTTCGGCCACACGCGCATCTTCCAAACTTTTGGCAATGCGCGTCGAGCGATTGTCGAGCATCTTCAGCACGCGCGGCCACGCCCACAGCAGGGCGAAAAACACGACGCCGAAGTTGACGAGTTGTACGAGAAAGAATCCCCCGTTGAGGCCAAGAGCTTCCACTTCACCCTCCTACGGGAATTTAGAGCACGAAAAGGATGATGAAGGCGATCACGAGCGCGTAGATGGCGATCGATTCCGCGAACACGATACCGAGAATCATGTTGGTCTGGATGGTGCCGAGCGCATCCGGGTTACGACCCATCGCGTGCAATGCACCATTGACCACCAAACCGACGCCCGCGCCTGAACCCAACACGCCGATAGCGGCCAGACCACCGCCGACCAACTTCATTCCGTGAATGAAACTTGCCCCGTCCATAGATTGCGCCCTCCTGAGAGCTTTTACTAGATTGCTGTGTGTGAAACCAGAATATTGACTATGCCGTGATGTTCTGACCCGATGCCGCGAGTGTACCCGGTCAGAACCCTTTCCATCAACCGACAGAGAGCTGTCGGATGTTGACTGTGTGAGAAGCCCGCCCAATTAGAGCGGACTGACGCCGCCACCTTCGGCAACCAGATCGTGCGCGCCGTGTTCATCGTGTGAACCATGATCGTCTTCACTGTGATGACCCGCGATCGCCATTCCGCTGAACATCAGGATCAACATGGCGAACACATAGGCCTGGATCAACCCGACAAACAGTTCCAGCCCGTAGAAGATCACGGGTAGCAGCGTTGCCACCAGGAATGTCATCACGAACAGCAGCGCTTGTCCGGCGAAGATGTTGCCAAAGAGACGGAAGCCGAACGAGAGGATTTTCGCCAGTTCTGAGATGCCTTCAAGCAGCCCGACGAAGATGTCGATACCCGCGAAAGCCTTTTTGCCAGGTGTCTCGGCTTTGACGACCTGCCGCATGGCCGGGACATTGATGAACTTGTAGAAGTACGCGCCGCCATTGGCTTGGATGCCATAGAACTGGATGACGACGAATGCCAGGATCGCCAGCATCAGTGTCAGGTTCAAGTCGGTGGCCGCTGCCCGCACGAATGAGGTGACGACGTGCAGGTTCGGACGCAGCACTTTGAAATCTTTGGCCTGATAAACCGCCAACTGCGCAGGTGTCAGCACTTTGACCGCATCAGTGCCCGGCTTGGTGTCAAGGGCGGTAGTGATGTCGGCGCGCTGCTGCTCTTCGGTGCTCAATGCCGCACCACCCGTGACTTTCTCGCAGGCGGCCAAGTCTTCTTCGCTCGTCAGCTTGCCGGAGTCGAGCGGACGCGATACATCGAGTACCACCAAGCCGAAGACGCCTTTGTACGCGCCATAGCCGTTCGAGCCAGCTTCGGCGCACTTGACCGTGCCGATGCTATCGACGCCCGGCACGAGTTCGATCCAGTTGGCGAACAGCAGGAACAGGAACACCGTCAGCACCAACGGCAGCAACTTGCGCGCGATCGGGCCAGCCATCTGCTTCGCTAGGTTATCGAAGAACTCGACCACCATTTCGAGCAGGCTCTGCAAACGCCCTGGCACTTCCTTCAGGTTGCGCGCCGCCAGGAAGACAAAGCCCACCGCCAGAATATCGGCGATGAAGGTGCCCATGAGCGTATTGGTCAGCACGGGGATGCTGCTCGAAAACGACTCGCCGGGCAGCTTGATCACGGGCAGGGCGATACTTAGGTGCAGGGCGGGCAGCAGAAAGAAGGGCACACCGAAAAAGCCGATGATGATCACCGCCAAGACGCCGAGAGCAATGAGTCCCATCGGTCGCCGACGTGTTTCCGTCGGCACAAGCGCGGTAAATACCCGATTCTTGAGGAAGCCAACGCCGAGTTCGACGCCACCCTGAAGCCGATCCGGGATTTGTGTGACCTTGCGGCGCACACCCACGACATAGGTGACAGCCAGCGCCGCCATCAGTATGACGCTATCGCCCAACAGCAGTGCCCCAAAGGTGGAACTGGTTGCCACATTGATGGCGGTTTGTTCGCCCGCCGCAGCCGTCTGAGGCGTGAAAACGAGGGCGAGCGCGAAACTGATCACGAAGCTGATAACGGCCACAACGACGGCGATAATGACCATGGTGAGTCGTCTGTTCAAGGGCGCTTCTCCTTTTCGGATGAAGGACGGTCAGGCTGTGATAAGGTGTTGACTGCACGCAGAGCGAGGCGCAACATGAAATACAGGCTGATCGGTATGCTGATTAAGATAAGGACCAGTGTAAAAAACGGTTTGGTCTGGAACTGGGCGTCTAACCAAAGCCCCGCAAAGAGTGCCGCAAGAATGAGAATAACCGTCACGCAACCGCTTTGTGAGGCGGCGATCGCGGTGCCCATATTGCGCAGATACTTTGCGATTTCAGGAGTCACTTTAGTTCAGCCGTTTCCGGTGACTTTGCGCATTCTGTCACAAGCGATAGTTTAGCGGACGACTCTTTTTTTGTCAAACACTATTTTGAGTCAATTTTCGTGTTCGCAAAAATAGATTTGGGCGCTCGCGCACCCATCACGAGCATACCATAGCTGAATAGCAAGGGCAAAAACAGGACGACCCTTTGCCATTCCATGTCACCTCTCGAAAATGAGGAGCATTTTAACCCTCGCGCTTCGCCATACTGGTAGTGAGAATGTCGCCGCGTCGATTCTGGCTTCCCCCTCTCCGTGATGACGGAGAGGGGGACCGAGGGGGTGAGGTAAACCGTTCACTCCTGCAAACCCTACTTCGACTCTTCAACCTTTTCCTCGGCTGCCTCTTCGATCTTGCGCAGATGCGGGTACAACAACACCTCGCGGATCGACTCGCGGCCACTGAGCAGCATCGCCAAACGATCGATGCCCATGCCAAAGCCACCGTTCGGGGGCATTCCGTAGCGCATCGCCCGCAAGTAATCCTCGTCAACGGGCGTTGCATCCTCGTCGTCGGCGCGATACAACGCCGCCATGTCGATGAACCGCTGCTCCTGATCGCGTGGATCGTTCAATTCGGTGAAGGCGTTGCCGAATTCCATGCCCGCGATATAGAACTCGAAGCGTTCGACGTGTAGATCGTCCGCCGGGATGCGCTTGGCAAACGGCGAAATATCGCGCGGATAATCGAGGATGAACGTCGGCTGAATCAGCGTGCCCTCGACTTTGCCAAGCAGTTCCTCGACCAACTTCCCCCAGGTTAAGCCAGGATCCGCATGGATACCATTCGCGTTCATCGCGGCATGGAGCGTTTCCGCCGTCGGATAATCGGCATAATCAATGCCTGTGATCTCGCGGATAGCATCACGCATCGGGCGGCGCGGCCAGGGTGGCGCCAGATTGATCGCGTGCCCTCGGAAATGGACGATCATGCTGCCCGTAACCTCTTGCGCCGCGTAGGAAACGAGCCGCTCAGTTAAATCCATCACGCCGTTGTAATCGATGTATGCCTTGTAAAACTCCAACTGCGTAAATTCTGGGTTGTGCTTGAAGCTGACGCCCTCGTTGCGGAAATCGCGCCCAATTTCGTATACCGCATCGAAGCCGCCCACGAGCAGTCGCTTGAGATATAACTCGAAGCTGATGCGCAGATACAAGTCTTGTTTGAGTTGGTTGTGATAGGTCGTGAACGGACGCGCTGCCGCGCCACCATACACGGGCTGAAGGATCGGCGTTTCGACTTCGAGGAAACCTTCGCCATCCATGAAACGGCGCACGGCGCTTACCGTGCGCGCGCGCAGGCGGAATAGTTCGCGGGTGTCCGGGTTGGAGGCGAGGTCAACGTAGCGCTGGCGATAGCGCTCCTCCATATCTTTGAACTCCGAATAGCGCACAAGCTGACCGTCGATTTCCTGTTCCTTCACGACAGGCAATGGGCTGAGAGCCTTCGAAAGCAGCACCAGATCATCGACCTGCACGCTGATCTCGCCGGAGCGTGTGCGCATCATCACGCCCCCCGCCTGCACAAAATCGCCCAGGTCCAGATCGCGGCGGAATAGTTCGTAGGCCGTGTCGCCAACCTTATCCTGCTTGATGAACAATTGCACGCGCCCCGATCCATCCTCAATGTCGGCAAACGACGCCTTGCCCGATACCCGAATCGACTTGAGGCGTCCACAGACCGTGACCGCGATCGGATTTTCGACGGGCACGCCATGTTCCGCTGAATCGGTAATGGCGGGTGCTGCCGCGTTGAAAGCGGCCACTGCATCTGCGATCGTGTGTGTGCGCTTGACCCGTCCCGGATAGGCCGCGACTCCGCGCCCTAGAATGCGTTCGAGCTTATCGAGCCGCTCTTGTTCAAGTTGATTGGTGGGTTGCCAGGGCATTGTGTGTACTCCTATGAGTTGATATGCGTCGCTAACGGGTCAGACAAACAAAAACGCCCATGCCGACGGTTCAGCATGGGCGGCTACCATCAGGCAGAGATAGATCACTGGATTTTTTTGATCTCGAAACTGATGTCACCCGCAGGCGCACGTACCGTAACCAATTCGCCCACTTTGTGACCCATCAAGGCGCGTCCCATCGGACTCTCGTTGGAGATCAAGCCGTTCGCCGGATTGGCTTCGGCTGCGCCCACCAACTGAAACACTTCAGTTTGCTTTTGTCCCTTTTCCTTGACGGTCACTTGATCGCCGAGGCTAATGAACTCTTTTTTGCCAGAGGTGTGTTCGATGATCTGCGCATTACTCAGGATGATTTCCAGGCGCATGATCTCACCTTCGACGAATGCCTGCTCATTCTTGGCGTCTTCGTACTCGGCATTCTCGACCAGTTCGCCACCCTCTTCGAGAGCTTGGTGCAGCCGTGCGGCAACCTCTGCCCTGCGCACCGTGCGCAAGAAATCGAGCCGCGCTTCTAAATCGACCATCCCGTTGGGGGTTAAATAGTGAACTTGCTCAGACATTACGACACACGCTCCTGTGATGTGAGGCCACACCGCATCTCACGGCAAGAAACAACAAACCGCCCTTGCGGACGATTGTTTCGCTTGCCCTTCAATTTTATCGCCAAGTGCCCGCCAACGCATGGCTGGAAGGCGACGACAACCCTTGTGAAGGCTGGTTCACAGGATACAACGCTTGGCACAAACTGTCAAGGATCGACACGGTGCTTGTTGCACGTTTTTAGGGTTAATTGACAACCCTTATGCAAGCTGCTAGAGTTTGTAGCACAACCACATAGCGCAGGGGAGTTCGGGTTAGCCGGGCTGAGAGGGCATTTACACGGGCGAGTGATCGCTGACATGCCGACCCTTCACCTGATCCGGGTCATGCCGGCGTAGGGAGCCACGACGCGTACACAATGCGCTCCGATTGACCACCCCTGATCGCCACCCGATCAGCGCAGTGGTCTTTTTGTTTTCCAGTTCTACAAGGAGCGATACCCATGCGACGTTCAATACTTCTGATCACCCTGGCGCTGACGGCACTGCTGTTGGTGGCCGGGATACCTCATGTCGCCGCGCAAAACGACGGTCAGGCTGCGGCGACTCCCGCCGCCACTGTCGCGCCTGCCGCCGATCCGCTCGGTGGAGCAACGACCTTTGCCAAAGCGGACCAGCCAACCAACGTGACGCTGTTGCTCGACTACACGCCCAATACCAATCACCTCGGCATTTATGCGGCGCAGGCACTCGGCTACTACAAAGACGCGGGCTTGACCGTCGATATTCAGCAGCCCGGTGATATTTCGCCCGAACAAGTTGTCGGGACGGGTAAGGCGCAATTCGGCGTCAGCTACCAGGATCAGACCACTTTCAATATCGCCAACAAGGTGCCGATCGTGTCGGTGGCCGCGATCGTGCAGCACGACACATCCGCGTTTGCGGCGCTGCATGACAAGCATCCGCTCAAAACCCCCGCTGATCTGGCCGGACTGCGCTATGGATCGTTCGGTTCGCCGATCGAAAAGCCGACGCTCAATATTCTGACGGGCTGCTTCAAAGCAGATGCGAGCAGTATCACCTACGTCGATGTGGGCAGCGCTGAACCATTCCCGCTGATGGAACAGGATCGCATCGACTTCGTGTGGCTGTTCTACGCCTGGGACGGCATCCGCGCCAAGCAAGCTGGCCTCAAGGTCGATTTCCTGATGCTCAAGGACTACACAAACTGCGTGCCCGATTATTACACACCGACGCTGATCACCAATCAGGATATGATCAAGAATCAGCCGGATGTGGTGCGTGCGTTCGTGGGGGCGACGGCGCGCGGCTATGCCTATGCGATTGCACACCCCGACGATGCGGCGGCGCTGTTGATCAAGGCCGTGCCCGATCTCGACGCGAAGCTGGTCACGGAGAGCGCCGAATGGCTGGCCGCGCAGTTCCAGGCCGACGCGCCGCGCTGGGGCGAGCAAAAGCTGAGCATCTGGCAAAGTTATTCCGATTGGCTGGTCAAGAACGGCGCGCTGACGGCGAGTATCGACGCGAAAGCCGCCTTCTCGAACGATTTCTTGCCGGGTCAGTCATAAGGCGTTACAGTGGGCGGTGATGACTACAATCACCGTTTACAAACACGATCACGCCGGGCGCGAGAAACTCCACTACAACGGCGAGATTCTGGCGCGCGGCGCAAGTTGGGTGCAGTTCGAGGCACGTTACGCCTCGCCCGATCGTGACTTAGGTTATACTGTGTTCCGCACAAACGATCGCTTCGTCGAGTGGCACTATGCAGATCGCTGGTACAACATATTTGAAGTTCACGATCGCGCCGACGATCAGATCAAAGGCTGGTACTGCAACATCACGCGCCCAGCGATCATCGCGGCGGATACGATCCGTGCCAATGATCTGGCACTCGATCTGTGGGTCGATCCTGCGGGCGTAATGCTCACCCTCGACGAGGATGAGTTTGCGGCGCTCGATCTGGATGCGGAGACGTGCACTGCCGCGCTGGCAGCACTCGCCGATGTGCGAATATTGGTTGTTGGGCGTGCCGCACCATTCGACAAAATCAGACTATCCTGACTCAAAAGTATGTCGCGCCTTCGCAGTAATGCGTTGATTCTGTTCGTCAACAACGCCGGGGGCGCGGCGCTGGCTTTTCTGATCTCGGTCGTGATTGGGCGCAGACTGGGCGCGACTGGGTTGGGTCAATACACCTTCATCGTCGCCTGGATCGCCCCGCTCACGATGCTGGCCGATTTCGGATTCGGCACGCTGATCACGCGCGATGTGGCACGCGATCGGACGACCGCGCCCGATATTCTGCGGACGGCCAATCGCACCCTGCCGTTGATTGTGGTCGGCGTGTTGATTGCGGCCTGGATCGCGCTGCTGCTTGCTGGGTTATCGCCTCTCCTCACGATGGGCATCGGCTTGGTAACCGCATTAGTCGCGCTCGATCCCTGGTACGGGTTGTACACGGCGTTGTTCCGCGCTTTCGAGCGCATGACGCCGATCTTGATTGTGAATGTCGGTGGCTTGCTAATCCAGATGGTGCTCAGCGTTGCCGCCGTGAGTTTGGGCATCGGATTGATCGGCGTGGTGGCCGCGCTCGTGATTGTGAATATCGGGCAGTTGGCAACGATCTGGGGCTGGTGGCGACGAAGCAGATATAGCAAAGAGACGGGTGACCACGCCGGGTCGCCCCTACCCAATACCATCCGATTGTCGCCTGTCGCCTTGTTACGCCGCGCCGCACCTTTCGCATTGGCTGCCGTGATCGGTGCGTTGGGCGTGCGTCTGAACGTACTGCTGCTCGAACATCTGGCGGGTGACAGCGCGGTTGGCTTGTACAGCGCGGCAGGACGTTTTGTCGAGGCCGGACGTCTGCTGCCGAATGCTTTTTTTGGTGCGCTGTTTCCGGTGCTGACCGCATTAGCCGCACAACCAGTCGCGCTCTTGCGTTTGTTCGCGCGGGCAGCAGTCGCTTTGGGCGGAATCAGTCTTGCGTTGGCGATTGGCTTATCGTTGACCGCGCCGCTGCTGCTCCGGCTCGCCTACCGCGATCCGTTCGTGGCTGCCGCGCCGACTCTGATACTGCTCGCGTGGTCGCTCCTCCCCGCCGTACTGCATGGACTGCTCAACCTATACTTTTATAGTATCGGGCGCGAAGGAGTCGTCAATCGCGTGTCGCTGCTGACACTGATCGGACAAGCCGCAATCGGATGGGTGCTGATCGGAAAATGGGGCGCACCCGGCGCGGCGCTCACGCTGATCAGCGTCGAATCGGCGGCGTTATTGATCAGCCTGATCGCGTTGATCATGTCCTGGCGAGCGGCGCGCGTATGAACATTGCGATTGTGATTCCCGGTTTCAGCGATGGCGAGCGCGATTGGTGCATCCCCGTCTATCTGAACCTTGTCCGAAAGCTGGCCGATCATGATCGCGTCCACGTTTTCGCCATTCGCTATCCGCCGCGCCACGATACATTTCCGGTCTATGGCGCGACCGTCCATACCATCGGCGGGCGATACGACACTGCCGGGATCGGGCGACTGCACTTGTGGCGACGCACGCTGGCCGCAATCCGGCATGAGCATCGGCGCGAGCCTTTCGATTTGATTCACGCGATCTGGGCAGATGAGTGCGGCTTCATCGCCAATTTAGCGGGGCGCTTGCTCGGCGTGCCAACGATCGTTTCGATCGCGGGCGGCGAATTGGTCGGCCTCTCCGACATTGGCTATGGTCTGGGGCGTGGTCGCCGGAGTCGCTGGATCGTGGCTATGGCCTTGCGCGGCGCGGATCGGGTTATTGCACCGAGTGAGTACGTGGCTGAAGCGGCGCGACGGCTTGTGCCGCGTGATCGTTTGATTGTCTCACCATTGGGCGTCGATACCCAGTTATTCGCACCCGCTGAGCCGCCGCAAATGGGAAAACGGCTGTTGGCGGTCGGATCGTTGACCCCGATCAAAGATCACGCGGCTTTGTTGCGTGCGTTTGCGAAGCTGCGGACACCCGATGTCACGCTCGAAATTGCTGGCGAAGGGTATTTAGAGGGCGCGTTGCGCGCGCAAATCAAGACGCTCGGAATCGCCGATCGGGTACGGATTCGCGGGATAGTCACGCACGATGAATTGCCCGCAGTCTATCAAGCCGCCGATTTGCATATTCTGACATCGCGGCACGAGGCGTTCGGGATGGTCGTGATCGAGGCGGCGGCGTGCGGTGTTCCAACGATCGGTTATGCACGCGGGATCGTGCCCGAACTTGCGGCGCGTGGGGCAGCCATCAGTATTTATCCCGGCGATGAGACTGCCCTGGCTGCGGCCATCGACGAACTGCTAAACGATCCCGATCAACTGGCAAAAATGCGAAAAGCGGCGCAAAATGCGGTCGCTGAACGATTTACGCTCGATACGATGACAAGGAGCATTTACTCAACTTATAAGGCTATCATACCAGAAAAAGCGCGTTTTGTCCATCGTTAATACTACCTACAGACTTTGGTTTACGGCTTTGATATAAATAGTAAATCGCAGAATCGCTCCTTTGGAGGATAGATCCTATGCAAGCGTCTCAAGCTGGAGTTACCGCCTTGATCACTGCCTATGCACGCGCCTATCATGCCACCCACGACTCGCCCAAAATCTTCGATGATTTCCTAGCCGATCAACTTTATACACCCGAAGAACACGCCCATTTCGATCTGCAGTTAGCGCAGCTCGCCCGCCAACGCAATTCCGATCTTGTGACAGCCAACGCGGATCAGGCTCCCGCGCTGGCTTGGTCGATGCAAGTCATGAACGGTCCAGTCACGCTCAGCCGTTCGAGTTACTCCGAAGACGCGCTGGTTGCAGCGGTCAAGGATGGCGTGCGGCAATATGTGAATTTGGGTGCGGGCTTCGATACGTTCGCGTTCCGGCGGCAGGATTTGTTGGATCATTTGACTGTATTCGAAATCGATCACCCAACGACGCAAGCAATGAAACGCGCACGGATCGCCCTGGCGGGGTGGGAGATTCCGCCACAATTGCACCTGATTCCTGTTGATTTCACGACGGAAAGCCTGACGGATGTGCTGGGGCGTTCAGCCTACAATCGGAAACAGGTCAGCTTTTTTAGCTGGTTGGGTGTCACCTATTACCTGACACGCGAGGTCGTCCTCGCAACATTGAAAGCCATCGCGGGGATCGCGCCACAGGGCAGCAGCATCGTCTTCGACTACATGGATGCCGATTCGTTCGTCCCGGATAGGGCCGCCAAGCGCACACAGCTTATGCACAATATCGCCCGGCAGGTGGGTGAGCCGATGCAGACGGGCTTCGATCCGCTGACGCTGGCCGATGATCTCGCACATGTTGGCTTTACGCTGACGGAGAATCTGAGTCCTGCCGACATTGAAACGCGCTACTTCGCGGGTCGCACCGATCAATATCACGCCTTTGAGCACGTGCATTTTGCGAAGGCGATTGTCACTTAACAGACGCCAATCGTCACATCAAAGCGATGGGTTTGCGCACAAAAGACCCGCTGTGAACGCAAATCTCTCCGTATTGCGGGTCGCGCAGGGCGATCTTCCAATCGTAGTGACCCGCATCAGCCAACCGAATCAGCGGAAGACCCAGGATCATATCGCCCGATTGCGGCAGTTCGCCGTGAAACTGATCTTTCGCGTTATCCGGTTGATCGTGGTTGATCACCGTGATCACGACAGGCACCGTATCGGATGGCGTCGCGTGCCAGGCAAAAGAAATCCGCGCGTCGAAATCTAGTTGAGCGTCTTTGGCTGGCATCGCCAATAAATTGAACGCACCACACAAATCGCTGATGCTCGGCGTACCCGTCGGCGTTTCAGTCGGCGTAATCGTGGCCGTCGGGAACGGCGTATCGGTTGGAAGCGGGGTCCAGGTCGGTGGCAGCATGGGTGCAGCACTCGGAACGATCGCGGCAATGGCCGTCGGTGGCGGCGCGCTGGCGATCACGGGGCGTGCGGTCGGCGTCGGTGTCACATTGTTACATGCCGTCAGCACACCAATCGACAATGCACATATATAGACAGCGGATGCGATGCGCTTAACTGGCACGTTCACCAAAGCGGCGCTCGCGTCCGGCCAGCAGTGCTTTGATATTTTCCAGGTGGCGCAAATAGACGAGTGCCGAAATGCTCAGGGAATAAACCGAATACAAGGGGTCCATTAAGCGCATCAACACAAGCGCCAAGGTGACGAGCGTGCCGATCGTGAACGAAACCAATACCGCCAGCGACATATAGCGCGTTCCGGCCAATAGCGCGCCCCAAATCAGCATCGTGACGGCGACGATTGGGGCGGGATTGAGCGCCAGCCAAGTGCCACCGGAAGTGGCTGCGCCCTTGCCACCGCGCAGCTTGCCCGTGATCAGCAGCGCAAACACCGACCAATCGTGCCCGATGACGGCGGCCAATGCCCCGACGATGCTGAGGATAAACTGTCCTTGCGGGATCAGCACATGGATCATCAATACCGCCGCGAGTCCTTTGCTGGCGTCGATCAGCCAAGTGATGACGCCCCAGGCTGCACCCAACACGCGCATAACGTTGTTTGCGCCCATGTTGCCACTGCCCTTTTCAAAGATGTTGACGCCATTCAGCTTGCCGATGATATACGCGGTTGGAAACGCGCCGACCAAGTAACAACAGATCAACAAAGCGAACACTGCTAAAGGAGTCATCGTCTTTCCCTCATTGATTGATGCAAAAGCAAAACGGACTAGCGCACACCCCATTCCCACAGACCGTAGGAAGTTTTATCGTCCAATGGATGACCGCATTGGGTAAGGACAATTCCGATCTCGCCCCTATGATAAGATTCGTGTGCGATCAAATAGCCAAGAAAAGCCGTCGGATGCGGTTTGAAACCCTTGATGCGCCCGCTCGTCAATCCGTCGCGGATGACAGTCGCCATTGTCATCCCGGATGCTTCAAGCGCCGACCGCAATTGATCCTTATCGGGCTGCGGCTTGGTTTCGACTTTTTCGAGTCCGTCCAAGAGCGCGGGTTGCGCGCTTTTAAGCCACATCAGACGGACGTTATGGATATGCGCAAACTGTGCTGCCACCGATCGCCCTTTCGACGCCGAGACACCGCTCAACGCCGCTGGGTCGATCGCATCGAGCAAGTACAGGTTGATGCGATTGTGGATTGTCCAGGTATCGACCAATTGATCGATCAGTTCCACATCAGCCTCCGAGTATCCATGCTAGATAACACGCAAGGATACCCGAAGGTGCTATATCCGTCGATCTCGTTATTGAACGCTCATTATTGACTGGGCGTCGCAGTTTTCAGACTCCCCGGCGGCAGCGGGGTCGGACTGGGCGGGACGACAGTGGGTACGGCGCTGGGGAACGGCGTATCACTGGGTTCGGGCGTGTCGGTTGGTGGCGTACCCGTCACCGTCGGCGTCAAGGATGGGAAGGGTGTATCGCTGGGCGTGGGCGTCACGGTGGCCTCGGCGATATACGGATTCCAGCCGATCGCGCTGTCCGCATCAGGCGAGAATAACCAGTTCTGCCAATCGGTGTAGAGGCTTTCGACTGTCACATTGCCCGTTCCGGCAGAAGCGAGCGCGCTGAGTGCATCCTCGAACTTGCTATTCTGCGCGATTTGTTTGGCGATCTGAACGGGCGTTGCCGCGCCGAAACGTGCCGCCAAATAGAGCGTCAGCATGTAGCTTTGAGAATTCCAGGCACGCAGCGATGCGCCATTGTCTCTGGTATTCGGTACGGGCGGGACCGCCAGCGCATCCAGTGTGAGCAACTGATCGTTGCGGGCGGCGTCACGCGCCAGCAGCAAGGCGTAGGCGTGCCCGACGAGGCCATATAACTGGCCGATTCCGCTGCGAAACCACGCAGGTGGCTGAGCTGCCGCACTTTTCCAGATCGTATCGTAGGCGTCGGTGGCGATGGTTTGAATCAGTTGATCTTGCATCCCTTCGAGCAGCGGCGTGGTGAGCTGAATCAAGGTGAAACCACGCGCGCCATACACTTTGACGGCCTGCGCCGGGTCACACTCGAAGGCCGTCTTATCCTTCGCCACGATGACGCCGCGGCCCGTCGTATCCGCTTGGCACGGCCCTGTACCTGCATCATATAGAATGAACCGCCAATTGTGTTTGATGCCCGTATCGCCAGCGATGAGTGTGTATGCGCGCATCACATTGTTCTGAACGTAATCCAGATTCAAGCCGGAATTCGAGGTATAGATGCGGAGCGGATCGACATCGGTGTTTTTCCATTGCCGCGAATTATCAGCATATGCCACGCTGCCGGCCTGCGTGTATTTGAGGCCATTCACATCGATGACTGTCCACCCAAAGGTGAGCGTGGTAAATGGTGTAGGCGCGTTCGTTTCAGTCAGGGGCCAAACGTAGTACAGGGTCGAGGCTTCATCGTTCAACGGCTTCAGGTTAGCTTCACCCAGCGGCACGTCAAGCGTTTGGTCGATGACGGCGCCCTGCGCGATTCGAATCTGCGCCGATTTCACCTGTGTGACACCCAAGTGCATGATCACGCTGAACCGAACGAGCATGGGGAATAGAACTTCGCCGTCCACGCTGACGATGATTGCCGGGGTGGGAGTGGGCGACGGCCCTTTGGTGGGCGGCGCGGCGGGCGTGCTGGAAGTGGTCACGCGGCTGGTGGCGGCGCTCGTCGGCGCGGGCGTCTGAGTCGCGGCACGCGCCCCTGAGATGAGCAGCGGCGCGGATAAATTGATCAATGCCGCACATACGAGCAGCACACCACATTTTCCAGGTTGGGATAACGTGCTCAACTTGAACAAATTGCCACTATCTCCATTGTGGTAATCACAGACATGCACCGATTATAGCGCGAACCCAAATATGCGGTTGAGTGCGGAAGAACAGCCAAGGCTCCTGTCCTTCCAGCCATTCTTTCATCACGCAGCACCCGACCTGATACAACAACCCGTGTACGGTCTGTTCCATTTCTGCCAGTCTCCCTGCCGCGCAGTTGCCTGCATAATCCTGATGAGCGTTTCCGCCGTTGCCACTAATCCCACTTCCAGATACGCGCTAAACTCCATTTTGGCCTTGATTGTGGAAAATCCTGATGTGGTTATCTGGCTTTACCACCGTCTTGGCCTTTTCGCTGCTTTTTCCCTGTCAACCTTTGCTCGCACCCCTCTGGCGCAATCTAAAAGTGGGGTGGCTGATCGCGTGCTATAATCACGCCGACTCGCCTCCTACTTATTTACCGCGCCGAGGATCGATGACATGGCCGAAAGCAACAGCGTCTTCATCAGTTACCGCCGCGATGCGAGCGCCTACCTCACGTTGGCAATTTACCAAAATCTGACGGCTAACCAGATCGACAGTTTCTATGACATTGAAAACATCAATGCAGGCACGTTTGGCACACGCATCCTCAACCAGATCGCGGGGCGCCCTTATTTTATGCCGATCCTGACGCCGGGTACGCTCGATCGCTGCGTCAATGCGGGCGATTGGGTATTGCGCGAATTGGAACATGCGATGCAATTGAGGCGAGTTTTCATCCCACTTCATACACCAGAGTTCGATAGCGCGGACATTGACCGCTATTTACCTGCGGAAGTGGCAACTTTTCTGAAGCGCCACAACATGATGAAAGTGCCTTTAGACTACTTCCCAGATGCAATGCGAAAGGTGTGCGAGCGCTTTCTGATACCAATTGACCTGACAATAAGGCCAGTCCCTCCTTCTGAGGCAGTGATTGTTGCACGACAAACGGCGAGCCTAAATGAACTGCCACCCGTTACGCAAGACCAATTGAATGCCCAAGAATATTTCGAGCGGGCGCTCGTGGCGCAAAATAAGGGCAACTTAACGGCTGCACTCGCGGATTACGACCAAGCCATCCGCCTCAATCCACAACTTGTCGAAGCCTTCAGTAACCGCGGTGTGATACGCAAGTCTAAAGGTAATTTGGAGGGGGCGATTGACGACTATGACGAAGCTATTCGTCTCGATCCATTACATGCCGCCGCTTATTACAACAATCGGGGTGTGGCACGCAAAGCACAAGGTGATCTCGTTGGAGCCATTGCCAACTACGACGCGGCCATTCGTCTCAACCCAGAATATGTGAACGCTTACGTCAATCGCGCTGTTATGTGGGAAAAGCTAGGCGATATTCCCCGTGCTGCGGCTGATTATAAACAAGCCAAATATCTTGATCCGAAATATGCCAAATCATTCGCCAGCCGCGAATTGAAAATGGCCGAATTCTTCTTTGAACGTGCTTCCGAACATAAAGCGAAGGGTGATTTAGAGGCTGCTATTGCTGATTATGATGAGGCGATTCGACTTAATCCACAATATGTTGATGCCTATAACAAGCGGGCAGCACGCATTATAAGAACGGCAATCAAAAAAAAGCGATAGCTGATTTTGACCAAGCACTGCGCCTCAGCCCGAACTATGCTAGTCCTTATAATAATCGAGGTGTTGTCCGACGCAACAATGATGATCTAGTCGGAGCGACCAGCGATTTTTCTTCGGCAATCCAGCTCGATTCACAATTCGTAGACGCTTTCTTTAATCGAGGGAATGCCTATCTTGCGCAGGGTGATCTGTCGGCTGCAATTGCCGATTTTGATCGCGTGATTCACCTCAATCCGGTAGATGTGGATGCCTATAAGAAGCGAGGCAACGCCCTCTTCAAACGGAATGATCACAAACGCGCCGCCGCCGATTATCGCAAAGTGCTTGACCTCCGCCCAGATGATCCACAAGCCGCCGCGATGCGCGATTACATCAAAAAGTGGGGTAGCTGATCGCGTGCTATAATCGCGCCGACTCCCTTCATACTTACTGACCGCACCGAGGATCGACGACATGGCCGAAAGCAACAGCGTCTTCATCAGCTACCGCCGCGATGCGAGCGCCTATCTCGCGCTGGCCGTTTATCAGGATTTGCGCGCCTTCAGCATCGATAGCTTTTACGACATCGAAAGCATCGACTCCGGCACCTTCGACACGATCATCCTCAACCAGATCGCGGCACATCCCTATTTCCTGCCGATCCTGACACCGGGCACGCTCGATCGCTGCGCCAATGCGGGCGATTGGGTGCTGCGCGAGATGGAACACGCGATGAACCTGAATCGCGTATTCGTGCCCGTCTTCACCCCGGAATTCAACCGTGCGGACATCGATCGCTATCTACCAGCCGCGCTCGCTGATTATCTGAAACGCCACAACATGATGGAAGTGCCGCCGCGCTTTTTCAAATATGCCATGCAAGATGTGCGCGAGCGTTTCCTCAAGCCGACCACCCTGGGCACAACACCCACCCCGCGCACCGATGCCGCCGCCGTCGCGCGCAAACTGGATGCGCTCACCGCACAGCCGCAGGTCACTGAAAAGCAGCTTACGGCCAGCGAATATTTCGAGCGCGCGCTTGCCGCGCAGAATTCCGGCAATTTGGCGAGCGCGATCACCGATTATACCGAGGCAATCCGGCTCAACCCGAAGTATGCGATTGCCTACTCCAATCGGGGCGTTGCGCGCAAAGCCAATGGCGATCTGAACGGCGCAATTGCCGATTATACCAAAGGCATCCGACTCGATCCGAATCCTCTTTTTCCATATCTTAGCCGAGGCATCGCACGTCATGAGAATGGCGACTTTCTAGGCGCGATTGCTGACTTCACCCAAGCGATCCAACTTGACCCATTGGATGCGATGTTATTTTTCAGTCGAGGCGTAGCACGATGGTCCGATGGCGATTTGCCTAATGCGATCACGGACTATACTGAAGCAATCCGGCTTGACCCGACAGATGCTGACTTCCACCACAGCCGGGGCATCGCGCGTTTTGAGAAAGGTGACCAAGCCGGTGCATTAGCCGATTACACTGAAGCAATCCGGCTTAGTCCGAAGGTCGCAGAAACTTACAAAGATCGAGGCTTTGCGCGTGGAATGAATGGCGACATGTCAGGCGCGATCACCGATTATACCGAGGCGATCCGACTCGACCCAACAGATGCCGACTTCTACTACTTTCGAGGTGATGCGCGCGCGGTCAATGGCAATACTGAAAGTGCAATCGCCAACTATCGCAAAGTTCTTGAATTGAGTCCATCTCACCCGCAAGCCGCTGCCATACGCGATTACATCAAAAAGTGGGGCGGCTGATCCCCCCGACTCACGTCCCACACGCCACCGGGATCGTCGGCGATCGGCGCGCATCGAGCGTCATGCCGAAATAGGGCGACGGATCGAGCGTGTTCCATAGGTGCGTCTCGTTGCGAAAGCTGCCGTCGTCGTTGCTCAGCACCACGCTGAAATGGACGTGCATCGCAATCGGCGGATCGCTCCCCGCATACACCCCCTGATACCCGATCAGCGTCCCCTGCGTGATCGGCTTCTCAGACGTGCCCGGCGGAAAGTCCGCACTGATGAACGACGTATCGCCGCTCAGGTTCGCCATATGCGCGTAATAAATCCAGATTTGCCGCGTCGGGTTCAGCGGATCGTGCGGGATGCGGATGATCACCGACCCTTTCCAGCCATCGAATCGTGTCAGATAGCCGTCATACGCCGCGTAGATTGGCACAGTGCCCGGATCGCCGTCGCCGAAAATATCGAGTCCAGGGTGCGGCGTGAATGGCGCATACGGGCGCGACGGATCGGCATATAGCAAACCCACGAATCCGCGCGAGGGTAGCAAAAACGGCGCATTCGGGCAAGGCGCGGACATATCCGTGATCAGGGCTGCCCGCTGATCGGAATGCAGGATATACGCGGTTAACTGCGCCCCCGTCGGCGAATAGCTCCCGATGACCTTGTACCAAAACACGAATCCGCCCGCGCCGATCAACACAACCGCGATTCCGATCAATATAAGTTTGCGTAGGCGAGTCATAGGGCGTTCACTTCAGCGCAATCTCCACGACCGCCATCCCGTGCGTCGATTCGCTCAGATCGGCGACGGCGGCGGACAGCGGCGTGATCCCGCGCAGCCACAGGTAATCCACCCGCGAGGTTACGTTATTGACCAGCCGCCATGTCAACGTTTTCTCCTGCGCGATTCCCGCAAACGGATCGACGAAAGCCGCCGCCATGTGCCCATACAGATCGGAGGCGGGCGTATTGTTGAACGTCCCGCCGATCACCACGCGCGTCTTCGGATCGGGATCGTTCTGGCCGATCAGCGTGTAGATTTCGCTAAGCTGCGTCGTTTGATCTTGCTCCTGCGCGCTGATACTCTGCGCATTCTCGCGCAACAGAAAGCCAAGCTCGGTATTGTAGACATCCAGGCCACCGCCTTCGGGTGTCCGCAGCCGCGCAAACTGTACGCCCGTCTGTTTACCCAGACTGCTCAGCGGCACATTTTGGACGCTCAAAATCGGCAGTCGGGTCAGGATCGCCAGACCTTGCAGCGCTTCGTTGGTCGGAAAAAAGAGCACTTCCATTTTCAGGGTGTGTGCAAGCCATTCCGCCTGATCGACGCCGCCGCTTTCCAGCCGTCCGGTTTCGACTTCTTGCAGCAGCACGACATCCGCCCCGTTACGCGCGATCTCGTTGGCGAGTGCGGGCAGGTTGGAGTCGAAGTATAAGCTGTAGCCACCGTGCATATTCAACGTGGCGACGCGCATCCGATCCGTCGCCGTGCTGCCGATGACCGGGATCGGCTGCGTCAGCGCGACGGCCAATCCACCCGCTAGGATCGCCAACAGCAGCCCAGCCATCGACTCGATCAGCCGTCCGCCCCGCCAGGGCAGCCGCATCCGAGCTAGGATCGCGGGCAAGTTGATGAACACGATCGCCAATAGCACGATTGCTAAGCCCATGCCACGTAAGGCGCGCAGCCCGGTTCCGAACGGCTCTTGCACGCCGAACACGAACGCATAATCGTAGGTGAAATAATCCGCGCCCGTCAACGCCAGAAACAGCGCCACTGCGATGCACACGCCGGCCCCGCTGAATCCACCGCGCCCCTCCGTCGGCCCGCTCACCCACCACCACGACAGCCCGATCAGCAGTTGCGCCACGACCAACACCGTCGCCACGATCGTTCCGCTGAATCGGAAGCCGATCACGGTGAGCAGCCCGGTCAGCAGCAGCCAGACCCAACCGCGCCACTGACCATCGAACATCCCCAAAAAGCGCCGCGCCAGATCGCGTACCTCCGGCACGAGCGGCAGCAGCGTCGCCCCGACTAGCCAGGGCGCAATCGCCGCATTTTCGACGCCCGCGCGATGTGCCAATGTGTTCGACAGCCCGAACAGCGTGAACTCAACATACAGCAGACCGCCCATCGCCAGCGCGCCCCATCCGCTGATCTGCGTGGGCATCGGCGTTTCGTAGTCTTCGCGGCGACGGTCGGCAGCATCCAACGCGAGGTTGATCAGCACGATCCCGAAGACAGCCAGCGAAATCACGACCTGCCACTGCAAAAATGACCCCGCCCAGGTCGGATCGGCACTCTCGCCGTACAGCCGAATCAACTGATCGCCCGCGAAGCCGACGATGAACATCACCGGAAACGCCGCGGGCCGCCGCCCCGCGATCACCGCCGCGTACAGCAGGCCGCCGCCGACCGTCAGTGCCGCGCCGATCACGCCGATCAGCCCTGATCCACCCGCCGTCATATACACGCGACCCGCCGCCGCGACCAACGCCGCCAACGTCCCGAAGCGCCAGCGACCAAGTGCGATCGCCAAAAGCGGCAGCAGCAGCCCGATCACGCTGACTGCGATCTCGGTCTGCACATCCGATCGGCTGACCACCCCGGCCACGCCCGCCAGTGCCGCCCGGTTGACAGTTTTGGTCAGTTGGTCGAGGCTGCCGAAGTGGGCGTACAGCGTCGCGTACAGAAAGCGCATCGCGCCCACAAAAAACAGGCCGATGATCCCGGCCTCCAGATAACGGAGAATTTCCCGCCGATAAGTTGCCATGCTTGTCCTGTTGATGTGTCCCGTTTCTAACCGAGCGAACGGTCAAAAACCTGTTGAATAAATTCGCGTGCGATCTCTTCAGCCCGCAGATTGATGGTCTTTCCATCCGCTTTGAGGCAAATAAATCGTTCTTCGCTTGCCAAATACCCGATCTCATGCAGATCAGGATAGCCTTCCGCTGGGAGATCGCTCAGGCGCGTATAGAAAAAGGGTTCGGTTTCCGTGCTGACGTGTAACGTCACATGATTTTTGCCGAGTGCGCGCGACATTTCGGCGCTGGCAAAGCCAAAATAGAATACGAAACGCAGCGCATCCGCGTCACTCGGGAACGTGAGCCGGAAAAACCACGTTCGCTTGGCGGATTGTGTTTGTTTGAGGACTTGATATTTTTCCGATTCAAGGGTTCCAAAATCCTTGAAGAATACCGATTTGGGCAGCAGTTTTTGCTGCATTTGCTCATTGAGCATATCCGCAACCTGCCGAAAGATCGTTTTCAGGAGTTCCATCGCAATGCTGTAGACTTGATATTCGGCGTCGGCTTTGCGCTCTTGCACGGCCACCATATCCCTGGCAAATTGGCCGAGATTAGCCTGTTCTTGAGCGGCTTGCTCGTAAATATCCATACTATCTTGCGCCTCTTCCAGCACAAGACCAATCAGCGGTGTGAGATCGGAGGCTTGCGATTCCTCCAGCGCATCATAATAACGCAGCCGATCGTCTTTGGTGATGATGGTCAATGGATAGCCGTTGCGCACCAAAATCAGATTCATCAGCAGTCTGGCGGTGCGACCATTGCCATCGACAAACGGGTGGATATATACAAACCACGCATGGGCCGCGCAGGCCAACGCCAACGGATCCATGTCATGCCGCTGAGTCGGATCGGATACCTTCGCCAACCAGTCGTGAAAATCACGCATCAAACCGGGGACTTTTTCCGAGGTAGGCGGCTTGTACTTCGATCCCGAAATGGCGACATCATTGACCCGATATTTGCCCGCATTTTGATCATCAATTTCTTGCAGGATGGCTTGATGAATTTGCCGAATATCATGCGCTTTAATCGGATCGCCATCGCGTTTTGCCAAACCTTCAAAGTAATCAAGTGCGAACGATAAGTTTTTAGCGGCGAGCGTATCTTCGAGCGGCTTCCCTGATATGGTCAGCCCTTCCATGACGACCAGCCGCGTTTCGCCAATGGTCAAGGTACTGCCTTCGATCGCATTCGTCTCATAAATGTTTTTCAAACGAAATATTTGGCGCAGTTGCGGCGCGAAATCTGGCGATAACGCGCCGACTTGATCGCGCATTCGATCGACACGCTGCCGCAATGCGAGCAGACTGGGTGTCAGACGTGCATCATAAACATAGTCGGTTCCCACGATTTTTCGATGGGAAACTGGTTGATGTGCCAAAACGCTCTCAAACCTCCTAATCTATCAGGGTTATTTTACATGATGTCCGCCAGACCGCTCTCGACCTCACTTGAGGAGTTAGGTCAACCTGCCATTAGATAAAAATGATCATTCAACCATCTAACGCTTTATCCGATAGGGCAACCATAGCGCAAGCAACGTCATGAGGACTATAATAAACAAAGCCATCCAGAAAGGGATCGCCAGGATGCCGCAGATCATCGAGATTAGGGCAATAGCAATCAAGCTGATCGGTGATGGTAAGCGGACCAAAGGTCGATCCCGCGTGGGCCTTCCGAATCCCATCGAATAAGGTTGATAATCCACATTATCCGCGCCTATTTGCACGGCTTGCGCATGATCGGCATCAGCCCCTTCTGTATCACCCATCGCCCGACGGATTTTCTCGCGTTCTTCGTAAGCACCAGCATGATACGGTTTAAGCTGGATCGACTCGATCGAGTCGGCAAGTGCCCCATCGAGATCACCTTTGCCTCGCCGAATCTGCGCCCGATTTAGATGCAAATCCGCCAGCAGCGCTTTGTCGTTATGTGGATAAGGAAGGCTATTTGCCAGATACATTCCCGTTGCACAATCGGCCAGTGCTTCGTCAAATTTATTCAGGCTGGTATAGGTGGCAGAGCGTTGGTTCAATACCAAAGCAATCACCAAATCATGCAGCATCGGATACCGAATTTTTTGCGCCGTTTTCAGTGCTTCATTCGCATCGGCCAATGCACCCGACAAATCGCCTCCGTTCCGCCGAAATTCACTGCGGTAGTTCAGCAACCCGGCCATTTTTATGTTATCTCGGCCAACCAACTCGATCGCTTCCGTAGATTCAGCGATAGCACGCACATAGTCTTGTTCCAAGTTATGGAACCATGCGAATCGTGTTAACAATGGGATTTTTTCGAGTCGGGCGAAAATTGGGATACGGTAAGGTTTCAAGCCTGCAAAAGTGGTCAGATCATCGAGGGCGCTTGCTATCTTGGCCTGCCTACAGTAAACGTCACTGCGCAGCAAATAAGCGCCTTTGAAAAAAAAAGATTTTTCCAACAAGGTATTGCAATCGGCCAACGCTTTGCTCAAGCTGCGAGACTGGAAATAGGCTGTGCCACGAGCGAACAAGTACATCTTGTTACGTGGACTGAGTTCGACCGCTGAGTTAAATTCACCGATTGCTATATCGTAATCGGCCACACGCATATAGCTTACGCCCTTTGTCGCATGGCGGAATGCACGCCACGAGTTGAAAACGTTGGGAAATCGCATATTCTAAACGAACCACCTTTTGCATTTGTCGAATAGGCCCCATGCCGCTGAATTCAGCAAAACTGAGGCTATTTTACGCGGTCTTCACATTTCGTGCGCTATAATCCCCCAACTTTAGCTACTGACGGGAGGCTTCGCATGGAGCGGGTAGACAAGATTGTGACGGGTGGGCTGCTGCTCACCATGAACCAAACGATGGATTTATACCCCGACGGTGCGATCGCCATCCGCGCGGATCAGATTATCGCGGTCGGGTCGAGCGCCACCATCCGCGACGGGTATACCGCCGCCGAAGTGGTCGAATGCGGCGGTCAGATCATCATGCCGGGGCTAGTCAATGCGCACACCCATGCGGCCATGACGCTGCTGCGCGGCATCGCCGATGATCTCCGCTTCGATGTGTGGCTGATGGGCTACATCATGCCGACCGAGCGCGAATTCGTCAACCCGGAGTTTTGCCGCTTGGGGACGCTGCTCGCGTGCGCGGAAATGATCCGATCGGGGATCACGATGTTCGCCGATATGTACTATTTCGAGGCGGAGGTCGCCAAAGCCACCGCCGAAGCCGGGATGCGCGCCGTGTGCGGGCAAACGATCCTCAAATTTCCCACGCCCGATGCCGATAGTTACGAGGAAAGCCTCGCCTACACGCGCGACTTCATCGAAAAATGGAAAGGCCACCCGCTGATCGTTCCGGCGGTCGCCCCCCACGCGCCCTATAGTTGCACCGATGAGATTCTGGTGGCCTGCCGCGATCTCGCCAAAGAATTCGATGTGCCGCTGCTGATCCACATCGCCGAAATGCGCAACGAGCAAGAGGACAGCCGCACCGAGTTCGGGATGCCCGTCGTGCCGCGCGTCAAGAAGCTCGGTCTGTTCGAGGCCAAGACGCTCGCCGCGCACTGCGTCCATGTCGATTCCGGCGAGATTCGCACGCTGCTCAACCACGATGTGGGCGTCGCGCACTGCCCGACCAGCAACCTCAAACTCGCCAATGGCATCGCACCGATCGCGGAGATGTTGGAGCGCGATGTCAAAGTCGGCATCGGAACGGATGGCCCCGCCAGCAACAACGATCTCGATATGTTCGAGGAACTGCGCTTGGCGGCGATCCTGGCGAAGGGCGCGACGCTTGAACCGACGGTGCTGCCCGCCAAACAGGCGCTGCTGATGGCGACACGCGGCGGTGCGGAGGCGATGCACCAGGGCGCGATCACGGGCAGCCTCGAACCCGGCAAGCGCGCCGATCTGATCGTGATCGATCACCACACATTGCACAATGCGCCGCTGTTTCGCCGCGACACCGACATCGTATATTCGCAAATCGCTTATACGTCCAAATCGACCGACGTGGAACATGTCATGATCAACGGCGCGTGGGTCATGCGCGATCGGGCGCTTCTGACGGTTGATGAGAAGAAAGTGATCGCCGAGGCAAACGTCCTGGCCGCCAAGATCGACACGTTCCTGGTTGGGCGCGAAGGCAACGTGCTCAACAAGCTGATCGCTATCGGCGGCGTCGAACAAGAAGAATCCTTCGAGATTCAGGTGAAGGCGCAAATCAGCGGTGCTGGGGCACTCGGATCGCTGCTGACCGATCATCGTGCGCAGATCGTTCGGCAGACGCACTATCGACAGTACGACACCTATTTCATCTTCGGCGACGAGAACCAGGGACGTGTCCGCCACCGCGAAGACGACTCCCTGACTGATAAGGGCGAAGTCGAGAGCGTCCGCACACGTATCACGTTCACCTCGCCCACCAAAGAACGCGAGTTTGACGATGCGGTGCTGCTCAGCCGTTCGCAGTTCATCGCACCCGCCGATCGCCCACTGCGCTTCTACCGCGAATACTTCCGACCGACTGAGGAGCGCACGCTCGAAAAAGACCGTCAACGCTGGCACTTGCTCTACAAAGGCGTCCTGTTCTATGTGAACCTGGATACCATGATCGATCCGCCCATCGAGGGCACGTTCTTGGAGATCAAGAGCCGCACATGGTCGAAGCGCGACGCCGAATACAAGGCTGGCCTGATTAGCGAAATGCTCGTGGATATTCTCGGCCTGACGCCTGAAAAGCGCGTCCGCAAGGAATATATCGAGTTCTTCCCGGCATAAATGAGAACCCATCCCCGACCCTTCTACCCTTGTGGTTGAGGGGTGACAGCTTCGCGCGATTCCCTTTCCACCCTGGTGGAGCTGGGGGATGAGGAGGCTTTCGGTAAAATTCGATCCACTGATCCTGAACTCACCCCCGAAAAACCGTTGCACTGGGCGGGCTGCGCGCTATACAATCTACACGAAAAAGGTTGTTGTTGTGGAGGTTATTTGAAGATGCGTACTTCCGATGTCGAATTCAAAGTCAATGGGCACACAGGGAACGGCTATCTGGCGCGACCCGACTCCGATGCATCCGCGCCAGCCATCGTCGTGATTATGGAATGGTGGGGTCTCAACGAGCACATCAAGGACATCGCGCGACGCTATGCGGCGGCTGGCTTTGTTGCACTCGCGCCCGATCTGTATCACGGGGCAATCGTGATGGAGCCGAACGAAGCCTATAAAAAGGTCATGGAACTTGATCGTCCCTACGCGGTCAAAGAGATCATCGGCGCGTTGGAACACTTGCGCGCGCAGGAATATGTCAGCCCGAAAAAGATCGGCGTCGTCGGATACTGCATGGGTGGCGGTTTGGCGCTGATGACGGCCACGCAATCGGCAGAGGTGGGTGCGGTGGCCGCCTATTATGGGGGCGGCGCACCGATGGCCGATCAGTTCAGCAATAATCACGCGGCCATTCTGAACATCACGGGCGAAGCCGATGCCGATGTGACCGCAGCTATCAAAACGCTCGACGCGGGTTTCGGCCAATACACGTTCCCGCACGAGATACACGTTTATCCGGGTGCGGGTCACGCCTTTTTCAACGATACCCGCCCAGAAGTTCATGATCCGAGCGCCAGTGCCGACGCCTGGACACGGACGATCAACTGGTTTCAAAAATACTTGACAGCTTGAACAAAAAGCGGGCGATCACGGCGTGGTCGCCCCTCCCTACTGCGGCAGTTTGAGCTTCGCAAACTCCAGCGGATTGACCCAAATATCGTCCACCGCGATCTCCCAATGGACGTGCGGTCCGGTGCTGCGACCGGTGTTGCCGCTCAGCCCGATCACGTCGCCTTGCAGCACATATTGGCCGGGCACTACGAACATCTCCGACATGTGCGCGTATTCGCTGTAAATGCCCCAGCCATGATCGATTACCACGTTGTTGCCGTGAATATCCATCAGCCGCGCCAGCACCACCCGCCCATTCGCGGAGGCCAGCACGGGCGTCCCGATCGTGGCGCGCAAATCTTGCCCGGTATGGCGGCGCACCGCCGTCGATCCGGTGTAGCTGCGCACCGTCCCGAATGGCGAACTGAGGCCACTGTTGACGGGCGGCGTAAACTGACCATCCCAATAGCGCGTCTGCGTGATGATGCTGTAAGCGTTCAACAGCCGATCGTCTTCGTTGGCCTGCACATCGTCATTGGTGAGGTACATCAGGTTGCGCGGCAGCGTGAACGTTTCGCCCAGAAAATTGCCCGTCGCCACGCTGATCGTGCTGCTCCAATTGGTGCTCGCGCCATCTTTGTGACGCACTGCGAGCGTGATCGGGTAATCTTTGATGGCCTGATCCATGGGGATGGCGATGAGACAGGCCGCGCCCGTGCTCGTCGGATAGCAAATATACGTGCGCGCGACGGTGTTTGCCAGCGCGCCCGTGATGTCCGCGCCCGCGATCTCGATGATCCCGGCCTGCCCCTGCCGAATGAACTTGAAATCATAGCTTACGCTCGCCCTGCCGCTGGTGGCCGGAACGGGCGTCGCGGTTTGCGCGCCCACCCGAACGGTGCCCAGCGCAGTGAGCAGGATCAGGCAGCCGCCCAATAACAGCGCAGCCACAGGGCGTCGAATCGTAATCATGCGGATCGGTTCAGCGGGCGGCGGAACTGGTCGGCTCGGACTCTGGTGGCGTGGCTGGTTCGGTGGGCGCTGCAATGCTGGCCGCCACCACCGGGACTGCCGGAACGGGCTTTTCGTCGTCCGCATCTTCCCACGACACGATCCACACGCACAGCCCAGCCACCACGATCGACGCCACGATCAGCGCGAGCCACTGGCCGAACAACAAGCCGACATCGCGCGCCTCGACCAGCAGCAAAATCACGATACCCAGCGACAGCACGATCCACGCCGCCAAGCGTGGGCGCGTCTCGGCGAAAGTGTACAACGTCCCGATGACCGGGGCGCGTTTGAGAGAACTCGTTACGTTATTCAACGAACCAACCTCACATCAACTTATCAAACGAAGCGAATACCGATCCGAGGGCGTGTCTGCAAAGTGTTTGGGCGGCTGACCCCTTTCCCCAACCCCTCTCCCACGCAGGCAGGGCGAAGGGCTTGACTCCCCTTTCCCCCCGCTTGCGTGAGGGAAAGGGGCCGGGGATAGAGGGGTTCTACACGCCTTAGATCGGCGTCAAAATCCGATCGCGCAGCTTCCGCATCAAAATTTGCTTATCGGCGGCTTGCGCTTCTGCCGCTGCTTCACGCCACGCCGGGATTTTCAGCGCATCCGGCTCGATCCGCTCATAGCCCGCATCGAGAAACGGCTGGAGCACATTGGCGGGCGTATTGCGCGCCATAAACGCGAAACTGACCTCGCTTTGCAGATCGGCGGAACGCTCTTCGACGGCGCTGATCAGCATCCGCGCGGTCGCGTCGAGCGGCACATTGGCGTTGACCATGAACTCATCCGTGCGCGTGATCAGATTTTCGACCTGGAAGCCCGCCAGCCCGACGATCATGCTGCCTGATCCCGCCAACAGGTACGATTTTTCGCCGAACGCCAGCATAATATCGTTGCGCGTAACGGCTTTGCCCAGCGTATCGCTCAGCATTTTGGCGATCGATTCGGCGTCGCGCGGCATTCCGGCGCGTACCTGGATCGTCGCCGGGTCTGGTGGCGGAGGCGGTGGCGGCGTCACGATCGGGGGTGGCGTCCACGTTGGCACAACTTGGACCGGTGGCGACGGTGCGGGCGGCTGTCGAGGCGGGGGTTGGACGGGTGCTGGCGGTGCGATCGTTTGCGGGGCGGGTGCTTGGAGTGTGCCCGTCTTGCGCACCGGGATTTTGTCCCAGGCACGCTGCACCTGCGTCCAGACTTCTTCCGCACCGCCGTTGTTAGTGATCACGACGTTCGCCTTTTCCAGCTTTTCCTGCTGCGGATTCTGTGTTTCGATCCGTTTGCGCGCTTCCCAATCCGTCATACCGCGCTTGGTGATCAGCCGCGACAGTTGGTTTTCGGGTGTCGAAGTCACCACCCACACGGCGTCCACCTGATCGGCCAACGCGCCATCGACGAGCTTGATCGCCTCAATCACCACGATCGGACGTTTGGCGCGGTTGATCAAAATATCGAGCGCCTGCCCAACCACCGGGTGGGTGAGCAGTTCGAGCTGATTGAGCGCGGCGTTATGCGCAAACGCCACCGACCCCAACCGGTTGCGATCGATGCGCTTCTGGTCATCCAGAATCCACTTGCCGAACCACTCGATCACGGGCGCATAGGACGGCGCACCGGGAGTCATCGCCTGATGCGCCAGCCCGTCGGCATCGATCGTGTAGGCTCCCAGGTTTTCGAGCATCTTGCGCACCAGGCTTTTGCCCATCGCAATATTGCCAGTCAGACCGATTACGTATTTATTTGCCCAGCGACCCACGACGATCCTCCGCGCTGCCACAAGTTAAAATGAGAATAAACAGCCTGCTCATTGTAGCTTGTCGCGCGGTCAAGGGCAAATGCGAGTCGCAATGACTTTCTGAAATGGTCAAAACCTCAATCAAACACGATCAGCGCTGCCCAATCTTTCAGTTTGGTTTTGCCGACGCCGGACACCTTGCTCACATCGGTCATGCTGTGAAACGGCCCGTTCTGGTTGCGATAGTCGATAATGTGCTGCGCCAATGTCGCGCTGCATCCCGGCAAACTGCGCAAGTCATCGATCGTGGCGGCGTTGATGTGGACAGGGCCACTCGCCGTCGGCAGGGGTGCGGGCGATCCGTTGGCTTTGAGCGCGGGCACATTGATCTGATCGCCATCGTGGAGCGACGCGGCCATGTTGATCGCCGCCACGTCTGCATCGTCGCTCGTGCCACCCGCCGCATTGATGGCATCGCTTACCCGACTTCCTGGTGGGAGTGTATACAGCGTCGCCGGATTTGCCACCGCGCCCGTCACATACACTTTCATCGGACCAGGGACAATCGTCGGCAGGGGCGTCATCGTTGGCGCGGGAGGGATAATCGTGATCTGCGTGGAGGGCGGGCGATACGTCAGCAGTGCCAAAACCCCGCCTACAATCGCCAGTGTGACGATGCCAAAGATCAGCGTGCGGTAGCGTTCGAGCGGCGCGTGTTGCGTCTTTGGGGTTGGGCTGATTTGCTCCAGGATACGCCTCGTTTCTCAGCGTGAAAGCAAAACAATGTTACCGAGAACCACACCCCCAACCCTCTTTCCGTAACCACCGTGAAGGTGAGGCAAATCGCTTGTCACGCCCTTCTCTGTGAGGATGGAGAGGGGTCAGGGGTGAGGTTATGTGCTGATTTATCCGATCTGACCGGCGCGGGCGCGCTCCAAAACGTTGAGGCGCGCCATATATTGGCGTCCCGCATAGCTGAGTACATCGTTCAGATCGACGCCGAAAGGCACATCTGGCAAATATGGCGACAGCGAATCAAGCAAAATACCTTGTGCCAACGGCAGCAGATGATTCAAGCGCGCTTCGAGGCACGCCCACAAGTCGGGTTCGGCGCGCAGCAGCCGACTCAGCAAGTGCAGGCCGAACGCGATATGGCGGGCTTCGTCACGCTGAACCATTTCGAGGCCATCGGTCAAACCCGGCATCAAACCTTTCGCCCGCAGCGCCGTAAAAATGCCATAATAGCCGGTTTCGGCCAACACACCTTCGACGATGATGTGATAAGTGGCGACAGCTTCGATTTGCGCGGCGTGCGTGGGCGTTGTCAACAGCGCATCCAGCGATTTTTCGAGTTCCACGAACAAATCGCCATATCTGCCGCCCATCGCGCTGCCGCCGCGTTCAGGGTGCGGAATACCCACCTCATCGATTACCGCCGCGAAAAATTCGACGTGCTTGGCTTCCTCGAACAACTGCGTGGTGATGAACATCTCCTCTTCGAGATGGCCGCCCTCGCGTCGCAGCGCGATCATCAACGGTGACAGATCATGCGTGACGGCTTCTTCGCCACCCAGAAACTGCGCCAGAGTCGCCCGGATCAGGGTTTGCTCGCGCGCCGACATGGCCGCCCAATCGCGCCGATCCTGCCCGAAATCGAGGTCTTGCGGATTCCAGAGCAGGCGTTTGGCTTTGTGATAATCGCGCAAGGGCAGCGCAGTTTGATCGAGGTACATAGGCGGCGTTTTGTCTCCAACACGGATCATTTCGCCGCCCAGTATAGCAAATCGCCGCTATTTATGCCGCCTCGCAATATTAGGTGTAATTAGCAGCACGCTCACGGGCCACACACGCCCAAATCGTATACGTAGGCCGACGCACCGATCGCCTGGATCGTGTCGAGGCGCGCGCCGTGCCGATCGAGCCAATCCGTGATCAGCGTCTCCTCGGCGCCCCACGAATGCGCGAAGATGAACCACACACGCCGCCCGCCGCACATCTGCGCCACATCGCGCCCATAGCGGTCGGGTGCTGCGCGTGCCTGGACACCCGCCACAACTTTCAGATCGTCCAACCCAAAGTGCGCCCGATAATATTCAAACGCTGGGCGCGCGTCGTAATACACGTAAAAGCGATCGTCCGCCGTCCGCCGTGCTGCCACCGCCGCCAAAATTGGCTTGATTTCCTCGCGCGCGTAAGATGACTCCAGGGTCGTGAGCATCATCGGGATCAACAGACTCGCGGCCAATCCGAGTCGAACCAGCCCGCGCAGATTCCCCGCCCGCGTGCTGATCTGCGCGATCCCCAGCGCGATGACCATATATACCAGCGGCACACTGAACAACAGCAGTCGATCGGCGAACGGATATTTTCCGATGGCCGAGACGATCAATACGACGCCGAAGATCGCCGCGCCGCCGAGTCCGAGTCGCCCGCGCGTGCGTACCAACCCGCCCATTCCGAGCACGGCCAGTACTGTCACCGCTACCGAATCGGGCAAGCCGCCGGGATTCAACAGCAGCAATCGCATATGCACGCTGAACCACGCGCCGCTCAGTCGCGCGAACGCATCGAAGCCGCGCCAATACGTGTATAAATAGGTGCTGGCCGCAGCACTCTGAACCGTGATCGCATAACTCAGCCCGAAGCTGCCGATCCACACGCTCAGCACGGGCAGCACTCGCCGCAGAGTCGCACCGTCGCGCCGCCAGAGATTATTCAGAATCAGCGCCAACCCGACGCCCGCCAGCACGAAAATCGCTGGATAGGCGAGCCAGACCGCCACCGCCCCGATCAGTGCCAGTGTCAGCAGGGTGCGGCGCGTGGTGCTCGCGCGGAACAAATCCGGCGCGCGCCACAGGATCACCAGCGTCAGCGCCAAATCGCTCGCATACGGCTTCAACTCCGACGCATAATAAATTGCGTAGGTGTTGACCGCCAGCAGTCCGACCGCGATCGGGATGGCGCGCCTCGGCAGATAGCGCCGTGCCACGGCGACCATCAAGGGCAGTGCGACGATCCCACTCACCAGCGGCAGTAATCGTAACACGAAATCGTAATCGCCCAGCAGTGCGATCGCCAGTTTTTCCAGTGCTAGAAAGCCGATCGGCGCGGCCTGATTGTTATCCAGCGGCGCGCTCAACAGGATACCGATCGGCTTGTGGGCGATGTTCAAGGCCAGCCACGCCTCATCCAGCCACACTGAGCGGTTGAAACGATAGCGATCGACGCGCAGCACGATGCCGATCCCGACGAACAGCCAAGTCAACCACCCCGAACGACGCATTCCGCCACCGATCAAAAAGTCGGCGGATACGGCAAACCGCGTCCGTCGCGCCTCACGTTCACCGCGCCGATCCGACCGTCGGCACCGGACTCGGCGTGATCTGCGTTCGCAAAGTTTCGATCGCGCCGCTCAGATTGGCCTGTCCGTCGGGATCGAGTTTGAGCGCCTGTGCATATACATCGATCGCGTAGGCGGGCTGATTCTGTTCGGCGTACACATCACCCAACGCCACCAAAAGCTGGGCGTGCAGCACATCGTCGCCACGCAGATTGAGCGCTAACGCTACCGTATAGGTATTCACGGCATCGGACAAGCGATTCGCCTCGTCGTATAATTTGCCTTCCTGATAGCGATAAGCGGCGGCATCGCTCGGCGACATGCTCACATTCGTCAGCAAGTCATCGTATATTTGGGCTGCTGCATCGACCTTCGACGGATCGGCTTGGCTGGCGGTGCGCAATTGCGTGAAGCTCAATTCCGCCAACGAGCGCTGAAACGTGTTGCGGCGGGCGCTGACCGTCGAGAGCTTGATCGCGGCTTGATAGGCAGCCTTCGCTTGCTCGAGCTGCCCCGCCCGCTCCCATAACAACCCGATCCGATCGGTGGCTTCGGCGGCGAAATCGGCCACGCGCGGATTCGCCCCGTCGGCATAGTCGTTCAGGACCGCATCGAACTGCTTTTTGGCGGCGCTCCAATCCGCTTGCGAGCCACTTTTGAGATAGCGAAGAAGCGCCACTTGGCCGAGTCCGAGCGCGGCTTTGGTCGGAATATCGGCGGTAACTGGATGATCGGCGGCGGTCAGCGCGCTTTGATAGGCCGCCGCGACCGCATCGAGCGACTCGTCGCTGATGTCCGACCACCCGCCGGGCGTTGTCATCGTACGCAGCGCCTCCAAATACAGGATGCTGCCTAGCCCCGCATAGCCGCGCGCGTAATCCGGGTTGAGCGTCGTCGCCTGCGTGAAAGCATCTTTGGCTTTTGCCAGCAAATCGGTCAGCACCGCCGCCGACGGATGCGAGTCATTCACGATACGCCAATTGTAATCGGCCAGCAGCCCGTTGCCGATGAACACGTAGATCAGCTCTTTACCCGTCTTATCGCTCGCATTCAGCGTCAGTGCGCCCTGGAAGCTGCTGATCGCCGCGTCGTACTGGTTGTTGACGAGCTGTACCAATCCGGCGGTCACGAAAGCCAGCAGCCGCGATCGATCGGTCAGTGGCCCAGCCAGCGCGTTCAGGTTGTTTTGATTCGGCACCACAAGTATATCTTCGAGGTTGAAGCCGCCATACAAATTGCTGATCTCCGGCAGCGTGTCGGAAATGGCGAAATGCGGCGCGAAGACCGTATCGCTCCCGTGACGTTCGATCGCGCCGTAGATGAGAATATCCGGTTGGAAACCATAGCGTGCCTTCAGTGTTTTGAACAACGCCTGCGCATTAGTCGCACGTTCGGTATCGTCTTTGCCGCCGATCGCCACGCCCACTTGATCGGGCGTCCACACCCCGATTTGCAGCGACAGACTCTTCGCAGACGACGCAATCTGCTCGTTCAGGTTACGCACGAACGCCGTATTGAGCGCGCTCACGTCATTGGCGGTGACACCCGTCGCCGGATCGACACTGAACGGCGCGACGGCGATGGCAAATGCTGAAGATTCGGGCGGCGCGGTACGTCCTGACAGCGCGATCACGACGGCGGCGATCAGCACGATCGCCACCACGCCCACGATGCCACCGAGGATCGCGGCTCGCGGCAGCCGTCGGCCAACTGGCACTCCTGTCGGCGACGAGACGGCGGTGGCGGGCGCGCCAGTCGGATTTGGCGCGGGGATCACGGGGGCGCGATACGTCTCCTGATCATCGGCCAACGCGGGCGATCGATTGGAAACCCCATAAGCGGGCGGCGACGGCAGCGCGCCCGTCTCCTCGATCGGCGGATACGCGGTCGGCCTCGGAGCGTCTCCGCGCAGCGCCGCTTGAAACGCCTCCGACAGCGCGATTGCCGAGGGATAGCGGTGCGCTGGGTCTTTGGCGAGCGCCCGATCGATCACCGCATCGACGCCCGGCGGCAGACCCACGCGCGCACGGCTGGCGGGTGGCGGCGTATCATGGACGTGCATGTGCATCACCGCGAACGGCGTATCGGCGCGGAACGGCATTTGCCCGGTCAGCATCTCGTACAGGATGATGCCCAGCGCGTATATATCGGTGCGGCTGTCGATCGGTTTGCCCATCACCTGTTCCGGTGCCATGTACGCGGGTGTGCCCATCAGGACGCCGCTCTGCGTCAGCGAAACCGCCGCCCCGGGATCATCTTGCGGGAACAGGAACGTCGTCGCCATCAGTTTGGCGATGCCAAAATCGGTCAGGATCGCGTTGCCACTCGGATCGAGTAAAATGTTTTGCGGCTTCACGTCACGGTGGACGATGCCCAAACTGTGCGCATAATGCAGCGCGCCCGCAATCTGATCGAACAGACGTGCCGCTTCGGCGGGTGGCAGCGGCCCCTGGCGCAGGCGTCCGGCCAGACTGCCGCCGGGCAGCAGTTCCATCGCCAGATACACGATGCCATCGTCGGTATGGCCGTAGTCGAACACCTTGAGAATATGCGGATGGCTGAGCGCCGCGACCGTCTGAGCCTCCCGCTCGAAACGCGGCACAAAGTCGTCTTCGTGCGCCGCGCTCGCATTGATCACCTTGATCGCCACTTCGCGCCGCATCGACGCCTGCCGCGCCCGATACACGACGGCCATGCCACCCTTGCCCAATGGCCCCGTGATTTCGTATTGGCCGAGCCGCTGTCCGATCAGATCGTTCACATAAACCTCACTAGAATAGGTGCGGAAAGCGAACGCGGCGAGCTGCATCCGCACGAAAACCGCCGTCCTGAAGAGACGCGGCCTGCCGCGTCCGCCGTTTTATAGTGTGGCCGGCTCCAGCCAATACGTCGCGCCCTGACCCTCTGGCGTCCAACCCGTCAGATTCTTATAGCTGACCTTCCACCACGTCAGACCGTCTGAGCCGCACTGCGGACCGCCCACGATATTGAAAAATTCGCCGCCGGGGATCGCGCCGATAATCTTGCCACCCGGTTTATCGCGCAGGTTGTTCGCATCACCGGGAGTCACGCGCCCACCGTAGACGTTCAGCAGTCGCGTCTTGGGCGATTGGGTGCAGCCGCTCAGATCGACTTTGCTGAACTTGGATACCGTGAAAAATCCGGCGGACATCGGGCTTGTTCGCGCCGTCTGATCGTATAAGCTGTGCGCGATCGGCACATAGCCCTTCACGAAATGACCAAAATTCCCCATGCCTTTAAAGCTATCCACTGTGAAGACGTTCCAACTATCCTTCTCATTGAGCGGCGAACTGGCCGCTGCGTTGATTTGAACCACCACCGTCCCATCCGGGCCGATCGCCACTGGGCGTGTCGCCACATAATTGGTGTTGTCTTTGGCGGTGCTTTGTGTATAAAACGAGAGCGTGACCGTCGCGCCAGGCGCGAATCCCGTCAGCAGGACGGCATGTTCGTTCATCGTCACACTGCTCGGCTGCGGCGGATAATCGACCGTCCAGGCGTAGTTCAGGTTGCCATCGGGATGCGAGACGGCCAGCGCGTAATTTCCCAACTCTTGGCCGACCGAGAGCGCGATCGGGAAGGTGATGCAGTCGCCATCCACCGAACTGGCGATCGATTCGGTGCGTCCGCTCGGATACGTCAATGTGGCGATGGGTGCGAGCGCAACAGGTGTGCGATAGCCGCAGGCCGTCAGCGCCGTTTTGGCGTCGATCGAAGGATACACCGCTGGATCGAAAAAATACTCCCAGCGCGGTCCCAACGGCACCGGTGTCGGCGTGGGCGTCGCAACATCACCACCGCCTCCGATTCCGCCGTATAACAAGCTGGCGACAATGCCCGGCGCGAGCGGTTCCCGACCGCCGATTTTGAGCGTTACCGTCGGCGGATTGAACAACCGTACCGCCGCCCTACCCTTGACTTGCCCCGACGGGATCAAACCCGTCAACAGAACGATTCCCACCAACCCGCCTACGGCCAATCCACCTAGAATCCGGCGCATCAGGTGACTCCTCTCCCGCTTGCAATAGCCCCTCACCGTTAATGGTAGTCATCACCAAGCGCAGACGCAAGCGAAACCACGATGCTGGGGCACGTAGGGAATTGTCCGAATAGACCCGATGATTAGGCAGGATTCATATGGTCAGCGGCAACGTAATGATCAAGCGTGTGCCGCCTTCCGTTGGAAACTCCGCCTCCAATTGACCGCCGTGCAAATCGATGATCTGGCGGCTGATATACAACCCCAGCCCCATCCCGCCCATATAGCCATCACGGTGCGCCTGATAGAAGCGCTCGAAGATTTGATCGCGGCGATCGACGGGAATTCCGATGCCATGATCGAGGACGCTCAGCCATGCATGTCCCGCGTCGGGCGTTGAAAGTTCAACGTCGATCGCGCCCCCGCGTGGGCTATATTTGATGGCGTTATCCAACAAGTTGATCAGCACCTGCTCCAGGCGCAGTGGATCAACCGAGGTTTCGAGTGTGACGGGCATTTGAGTCGTGATGTGATGCAGTTGGGTGGTTTTCTGCATCGTTCCGACGACCTCATTGATCAGCGCGCTCAAATCAGTACGCTGCCGATCGAGCGTCAGCCGACCCGCCTCCAGGCGCGAGAGATCGAGCAGTTGATTGACCAGTTTGGTCAGTTTGGTGGATTGTGTGTCGATCGTCAGCAGCGCCCGCTGCATCTGCTCTGGATCGACGGTGCCGCGCTTGTTATATTGTCGCAGCAGTGTTTGTGCGAAGCCGCGCAAACTGGTCACAGGCGTTTTCAGTTCATGCGCGGCCACCGACAGAAATTCGTTGCGCGCGCGAATGGCCTCCCGCGCCTCGTGATACAAACGTGCGTTTTCGAGCGACAAACTGGCAATGTGGATCAATTCCTGACCGAGGGCGATTTCTTCCGCGCCATATGTTCGCCCGGACTCGGCCATCCCGACCGTGATCAAGCCGATGATGCGCTCCCTGGCGATCAGGGGCAGTCGCATCAGCGACCGTGCACCAATCGCGCGCCGCAGTTCAGCTTCCTCTGCGTCCTGGGACACGTTGGTGATCATTTCGTCCGTGATCGTCTGAGTCACAAAAGGCGGGCGCGTCAGCAGCACATCCTGCATGATAGCTTGCGCTGAACGGGGCGGATAACGTCCCATCACTTGGCGCAGAATGGCTTCCTTTTCAGGTTTTGTGGCGGCGACGGCCACGCGCCGCAACACACCACCCTCACCTACCAAATCGATCGCGCAATAATCCGCCAAATGCGGGATCGTCGCGTGCGCCAGGTTGTCCAGCGTGACGACTTCATCCAGCGAAGCCGCCAGGATCGCGCCCGCCCTATTCAGGAATAGCTGGTCGTCCTCGGCGCGTTTACGCTCAGTCACATCGCGGAAAACCAGAATCACGCCTTCGATCGCGCCGTCTTCGCCACGAATCGGCGCGCCACTGTCATCAATTGGAGTTTCCGTGCCATCCTGTGCGATCAGCAGCGTATGATTCGCTAACCCCACGATCGACCCTTCGCGGATCACTTTTTTAACCGGGCTTTCAACCGTCTCGCGGCTGGTCGCGTTGATAATATGGAACACAACCTCCAGCGGACGATCAATCGCCTCCGTTTGCGTCCAGCCTGTCAGGTCTTGCGCCACTGCGTTCATAAATGTGACACGCCCCAGATCGTCGGTGGCGATCACCGCGTCACCGATGCTGGTCAACGTGACTTGCAGCCGCTCTCGCTGTTCACGCATCGCTCCATACAGCCGCGCATTATCCACTGCGATCGCCGCCCGCAGCGCCAGTTCCTCGGCCAGCGCCAAATCATCTGCCGTAAATTCGCGCCGCGACTCGGTCGATACCAGTTGCAGCGCACCCAACACCCGCTCGCGCACCTTGAGCGGCACGACCATCACGGACGTATAGCCGATCTCGCGGAGAATCCCAAGCAATGCGGGGTCCTGCGTAGCGGCCACCAACATCGCATCCGTGATTCTCGGATAAAACTCGGCCTGTCCGCTACGTATTACCTGATACAAACCCGTCCGCGCGTTTGGATCATTGGGATAGCGGTGCTGAATATCGGCGGCCCACGCCACTTTGGCCGGGTCTTTATGCGCCACAACGACCTGTTCGGCCACACCCGCCGCGTTCACCACATGCACCGTACACCAATCGGCCACGCTCGGCACGACCAACTGGGCCAGGCTCCGCAGTGTGGTTTGATAATCCAGCGACGAGGCCAACAACGTGCTGGCTTCGGTCAACAGCCGCAGCCGTCGCTCCGCCTGTATGCGATCTGAAATGTTGACCGCAAACGTGATCCAGCTTCCCTCGACCAGCGCCCCGCCCAACAAAACGGCGATGCGGTGCCCATCTTTATGGATATATTCTTTTTCGAGCGGCACCGTTGACCCCAACTGTTCGACTTCCTCGATACCCCGCGTATCGGCTTCCAAATACTCTGTCGGGGTGAGCATAACCCAGTTGAGTTTGCCCGCCGTCAGATCGTCGCGGCTGTAACCGACCATATTCAGGAAGGCGTCGTTGGCATTCGTGATGTGTCCGTCGGTCGTCGCAAAGATAATGCCCACAATATTGGCATCGACGAAGCGCTGAAGCCGGGTCTGTGTGGTTTCGAGCGCACTCTGGGCCTGTTTGCGCGCCATAATATTATGAAAAAACGCCGAAATACCGTTTGCCGATGGGTATAAGCGTACCGCGTGCCAACTGTCGTCATGGGGATGATATTGCTCGTACTCGAACGTGACGCGCGTCGAACCCACCCGTTGTACATGGATATAAAAATCTGTGTCCGCCGCCGCCGGAAAAATATCCCACAGCACGCTGCCGATTGATGGCTCCGCCGAGCGCGGCCACAACCCTTGCGCTTTTGGATTGATATACGTGATCCGCCATTCTGAGTCGAGCGCCAAGAAAGCGTCGCCGATACTATCGAGCGTGTCGATCGCATCCTGACGTGCTTTTTCCGCTTCGGCATACAGCGCCGTCCGATCCAACGCCTGCGCGCATTGACGAGCGATCGATATCAAAAATGCGCGATCCGCTTCGCCGAAGGGATGCGGCTTATCGAAGCTGACCGCCATCCCACCGATAGCCCGGCTGTCGATCAACAGCGGCAGCAGCGCCACCGCTTCGCTTGTTACCAACTCGGCTTGATCAGGGTATAGACCCTTCCAGGCCGCCTTCGATTCGACAAATACAGGCTGCTTGCTCAGAACCATCGCCGTAAATGGCGAAGCGACATTGCCCGGCAATTGCCGAAAGCTGGCCTGAAACTGCTCCGAATAACCCTTGCTGTACAGAATCTTGAGCGGCACCGTTTTTCCATCTTCGATTAGTGTGCCTACCAGCGCGCCATAGGCTCCATCGAGTGCATCGATCGTCTGCTCGACGATGACTTTGGCCGTGCCTTCCGGCAGAATCGTCTCGCCCAGTGCCGCTGTGACATTCTGTAAACGCCGTGTACGTTCGCTGGCTTGCTGGATGCGCCGCTCCACCAGCCGCCGATCGCTAATGTCGCGGAAGGTGAGCACCACCCCCGTAAGCGTGCGTGCCGCATCGAAAATGGGCGCGGCACTGTCGTCGATGTCGCGCTCGACGCCATCTTTGGCGATCAGGATGGTGTGGTTGGCGAGTCCCGTCACCATCTTTTCTTCCAACACTTTGGCGACGGGATTATCCACGGTCGCGCGCGTTTCCTGATTGACGATGCGGAACACGTCGCTTATCGGATACCCCGCTGCCTCGGCCGATCGCCAACCCGTCAAGGCTTCTGCCGCCTGATTCAGGAACGTCACCTTACCGCGTACATCCGTCACAATGACGCCATCGCCGATGCTCAACAGCGTCACCCGCAGCGATTCGCGTTGGGTGTCGGCGTCGGTCTCCGCGTGCAATCGTCGTTGATAAAGTGAACTGATAAAGATCGATACCAACCCAAACAACACCAGTACAATGAAATTTGAGGTGCTGTCGGCCAGCAGAAAATAGTCAACCAGAATCACCGATAGCACGGTCGCCATCAGTCCTGCGCCCAGCCCCCCGACCCCGGCGCTGAACGCAACCGCCCCGAAGAACAGCAGGAGCGTGATGCGCGTCGCAAGGACCGCCTGAACTGCAAACGTCAACAGCAGTGCCACTAACGTCGCCGCGATAGCCCACCCGTAGCGTATTAACCGATGTCTCGTAGCTGCCGACATAGCTCCCAATTCCTACTGCTCATCTGAAGTTGTTCGATTTTATCGAACAAACCAATTTTTCAGATTATAGGCATTTATGGGTCAAGAATGCGATGTTTGCTCGCCGCCCGCGACGCATCCACCTCGCGGCGATTGGTCAACATGCGAAAGCCGATCGAGAACGTCTCCGTTTCACCGGGTGCCAGCATCCGCAGACGACCCGCCGCGCGCGTCGCTGTCCGACCTTCTGGCAGGCAGTTTCCTGGCTCAATGCCGATCGTATAATCGCCGTAGCCCATCATCTTCCACTCGGTCAGATAACCCAGCGTGCGCGCATCGAACGCGATTTCCATGCCCAACCCCAGCGGACGATTCAGGATCGCCGCCACTTGCGGCGTTTCCGACGGCTCGACCTTGTGGAAAAAGACCTGTTCCGCATAACCGGGCGTCGGCGCTTGCATTTTATTCCACTCACCGATGCCCGGTTCGGCGGCGGCATCGCGCGGCCTGACCTCCAGCGCCGGGCTGATCAGTTCGCTGTCGGGTGACACGATCGGCCAGCCGAAATTGCAATGA
>JBBRMW010000004.1:0-56260 GCA_038230635.1 Aggregatilineales bacterium
ACGCCCTCCAGGGCGAGTCGCACGCCGCTGCTGATCGGGGCTGGCGTGGCGGTTTTGATTTTGCTCGTCGTGGGCGTCGTGCTCCTATCGCGGCCAGCCAATACGAGCCGGGATAATGCGACCGACATGCCATCGTCAACTACGAAGGCTTCGGTGGCGGTGGCGATCGTGCCCTCAGCTAAAACCGAGCCACTCTACACGCAAGTCAGTCCGCTCGTTTCAACGACTGTGCCGCCATCGGCAAATTTACCCGTGCCAACCAGTACACCAGCCTGTCCGAAAAGTCTCCCTTCACGCTTGAAAGTTGGTGAGCGCGGGCGGGCGGCGTTTCGGTTGACCACCAAACTCGATTTGCGATCCCAGGCAAGTTACTCGCACGACACTCGCAGCCTGGGCTTGCTGTTCGCGGGCGACACGTTCACCGTGAGCAACGGCCCGAACTGTGACAGCAGCGGCGTAGCCTGGTGGAACGTGACCATGGATACTGATAAGGCGCGCAGTTGGCATGGCGAAAGCGGCTGGTTGGTCGAGGCCAACACGGCGTTGGGCAGTTATTACGTTGATCCATTGGATAACTCGGCGGGTTCGATGCGCTCCAACCTCTCTGGCTGGCCGGCCTTCGACGCGCATTGGAAAGATGATCCAGGGCATGGTCTTTACGCCCAGCTTGATGGGGGCGACGCCAGCGTGTTCATGTCCCACGACAGCGATGGCGGCGCGGATTTCGACTACAGTTGCCGCCTTACGCTCGACCAAGCGGGCAGCGATGGCGGCGCAGGCGTCGCCATGGTCGTGCGTGGGGACACCAATCCAACGCTGTCGGGTTACAGGGTTGCGCTGAACTATAAGCCAGGGCGTCAGAATATTGCCGTCCAAAAATTGGCGGGCAGCAAAGCGCTGGATATTCCGCTCAATGGCGTTACGAGCGTGAATCTCGGCCAGCAATATGAACTCAAAATCACCAGCAGTGGCCCCACGCTGAATGTGTACGTAAACGGCGTGCTGATCGCGCAGATTAACGATACGACGGGGACGTCTGTGTTGAGCGGTGGGCGTTTTGGCTTGGCTATTTTGGATGGTGCGGCGCATTTCCGCGATTGTAGTGTGTATTTTCACCACAACTGAGCACGCTTTGTAGGGCGGGCGACCTGACGTAGCCATAGGCGTGAAGCTAAGGAACGGCGGCGGTCATTGTCGGGTTTTGTGAAATCTAGTGGACGGACGAGGCAGGCCTCGTCCCTACCCCAGACGCCGTTTTTGTAGGGACGAGGCCTGCCTCGTCCATTTCACAATGATGACGTCTCGCACCCCTCGCACCGTCTCCCCTTCGCTTTACGCCTATGACCTGACGTAGCCGCCCGCAAGTTCGCGCTATTCGTATTGCAGCGCGCGGATGATGTCGAGCTTGGCGGCGCTGCGCGCGGGCAAAATAGCGGCAAATAGGGCCAATAGCACGCCGATGATCACCGCCGCGATGATCCCGATCAGCGGGAACGTATACGACACTTTCCAGCCCACCGTCCCAAATGCGCCGACGAAGCCGTAACTCATGGCAACCCCGGCCAACACGCCCATCGCCGAACTGAAGATACCGAGCAGCAATGCTTCAGCCGTCACGATGCGCCGCACCTGCGCGCGACTGCCGCCAACCGCGCGCACCACGCCGATTTCACGGGTGCGTTCGAGGATGTTGATCGTCAGCGTGTTGAGCAGGCCGAGCGCCGCCGGAATCAGGATCATGAAGGCGAGCGCGTAGAACAGAACGAACGCGCTGTTCGTCGTCTTGATCAACTCGTCACGATATTCGCCGCTCAGATGCGCGGTAAACTGCGGATAGTCCGCTGTAATTGTTTGTGCGGCGGTCAGCGCGGCGGCTTTTTCTGCGCCCGGCTTCAGGTTGAGGAAAAGTAGGATGTCCTCGCTTTTGTGGAAATCCGAAGCAAGTGTCGCCTGCGAGAGGAAAATCGCATCGACCTTGAAGGTCAACACATCGCTGGCGACCCCGACCACGTGATAGGTTTGTGGACCATCAGCGGTTTGCAAGGTGAAGTCGCCGCCAAGCGCCAGATGCAGCACGGAAGCGGTCACGGGGCTGAGGATCACGTTGCGCCCGCTGCCCAATGCCGCGAAAGCCGCGTCGGGCTGCCCCTGATTGAAGTCGAGCGCGGCGATTTTCGGATACACATTCGGATCGATGCCCAAAATCTGGACGCGCTGCCCGTTGGATTTAGCGGAGGCGTAGCGCACGGTGGCGACGGTTTGCGCATCTGGCAAAGCTCGCAGGCGCGCCGCGAGGCTGTCATCGGCACCCACGATGTTGTCATAAACGCCGATCGACTGGGGCAGCAGCACAATATCGCCCGAAAAACTGTCGTTGGTCAGATTGGTCACGAGATCACCGAGGGCGCTGACGATGGCGACCATCATGATCAGCACGGCCAAGCCGATCATTAGAGTACTGCCGGTGATGGCGGCGCGTCCCGGCTGGCGCACCAAATTGCCACGCGCCAAATCGCCTTCACGGGCAAACCACAGCGTCAGCAGCGGGCTGAACAGATACGCCGCCGGAATGACCAAGCCCGGCGCGGCGACTACCATGCCGATCATGAACAGCAGCGCGCCACTGACTGCGCCCTTGCTGCCGCTGAGCAGCAAGCCGACGGACAGGACCATCAGCACCACGCCCACGAACAGGCTCCAACGTGCGGCACGCTGAACACTGGCGGTGGTGGCAGGCCGCAGCGCTTCGAGCGGCGAGGTGCGTCCGGCTGAGCGCGCGGGCAGATAACCCGCCACCAACGCCGTGATCAGCCCTAGCCCAGCAGCCAGCGCCAACGCCGAAAAAGTCACGGTCAGTTGCAGGTTGATGCCCGCAAAATAGTTGGCATAAAACTGCCCCAGCGCACTGAGCAGCGCCGCCGCCATCAAATAGCCGGCGATTAGTCCGATCAGCGTGCCCGCGATCCCTTGGATCAGGCTTTCGATCATGATCATCAGCGTAATCTGGCGGCGAGTCGCGCCGATCGCGCGCAGCATCGCCAAATCGTGGTGGCGTTCGACGACAACCGTGCGGAACGTGTTGAATATCAGGAATGCGCCCAGGAACAAGGCCAGCACGCCCATCAAGTCCAGGACGGCGAAACTGATCTGGATGGTCGAAACTGCGTCTGTCGCGTTTGATCCAGCGTCGAACTGATAGCCATCGCCCACCGCTTTTAGAATATCCGCTGAGACGGCATCTTTATCGGCGCTGGCATCGAGCGAAACTTCGACGGTGTTGATCAGGCCGGGCTGGTTGAAAGCGGCCTGCGCATCACTCAGCGTCACGTACATCTGCGGCGTCGAGAGGCTGCCTTGCGCGGCCAGCAGCCCGACGACGGTGTACACGCGCAAGCCCGCCGCCGTGATCAGCGGAAACGTCGTGCCCACCTTGAGTCCCGGTACGAGTTCGGCGAGGCCAGCCGGAAAGACCGCCTTGTTTTGATCGCCCGGCTGCAAAAAACGCCCGTCGGTCATGGCGAATTGGCGCACCATCTGGGCATTCGTTGGATCAATGCCGATTAAATCGAGTTGTGAGACCTTGCCAAGCGCATTATTTCCGCTGACCGTTGGTAAATTGAACTGTCGATGCAGGACGCCCGTCACCGCCTGAACATGCGGAACCGCCGCGACTTGCGCCAATGTAGTGTCCGGCGCAAACGAGTTGCCCGATACGCTGATGAGGCTCAGGTCTGCACCCGCGACCGTCGTCATCGTCTGTTTGAACGCATTTTGCACGGCGGGCAAGCCCAGGTTGATGGCAAAGATCAGCGCGACGCCGAACACAATTGCCAACGTGGTTAACGTGGTGCGCAAGCGGCGTCCGTTCAGGTAGCGGATCGCCATCAGCGCCATCTGCCATACCGTGCCGGGGAAACCGTTTCCGCTGGCGGGTCTCATCGTTGTTTTCGTGGTCATGATTGCACCTCTCAGTTGATCGCCATTTTGCTTAGCTGCTCACGAATCTGATCGGCCTTGCCCGCTCCCTTGAGCCGATTGTCATCGACGATTTTGCCATCGTTGAGGAATACGATCCGATCGGCGTAGGCGGCCACGCGCGGGTCATGCGTGACGAGGATCATGGTTTGCTTCCATTGATCGACGGTTTGCCGCAGCATCTGAATGACCTCATCGCTGGAGCGCGAATCCAAGTTGCCTGTTGGCTCGTCGGCCAGGATGACAGCGGGCTTGGCGATCAGGGCACGGGCGAGCGCCGCACGCTGCTGCTGGCCGCCGGAGAGTTCCGACGGACGGTGCGCGGCACGATCCGCCAAGCCGACGCGCGCGAGCGCTTCATCAGCACGTTTGAGCGCCTCTGAGCGGGCGATGCCATTCAGAATCAGCGGCATGGCAACATTTTCGCGCGCGGTCAGCACAGGCACGAGGTTGAAAAACTGGAAGACGAAGCCGAGCGACTCGCGGCGCAGGCGGGAGAGTGCATCGTCGTTCATCAGCGACATGTCGGCGTCGCGCAGCCAAACCTTACCGCTGGTTGGCTTATCCAGACCACCCAACAGATAGAGCAGCGTACTTTTGCCCGAGCCGCTCGGCCCCATGATGGCGAGGAGTTCGCCTTCTTCGACGACCAAGTTGACCGCGTTGAGCGCGTAGATGAGCTGGTCGGTGCCGCCGTAGGTTTTCGTGAGTGATTCGGTGTGAATGATCGACATGATTGTTTTCCTTTTCCTTTTATCAGTCCTCGGACGGGCTGGCTTTGCTTAGCGGGCTTTCGGGCTTCCGACGCGGGCGACCCCGAACTTTCGGTGCGGGCTTGGGCGGCGAATAGTGCTTCAGGTCGGCGAGGCGTGCCTCGCACATTTCGATCCAGCGCAAATCGGCTTCCAGGTGCATGATGGCGCTTTCCAGCAAAAGCGTCCAGGGAAGCTGTGTACGTTGGTTGGCCTGACGGCTCAGTTCGGTCGCCTCGTGCAACTGCTGATATAGTTCGCGCCGCTGGCTCATCAAAACCTTTTCAGGCTCAACTGGCCCACCGATGAGGCTGAGGACGAGCTTGATGTAGAAGGAGTCGCCCAGGCGGTAATCGCGGACTTCGGGCGTCAAATACCAGCTTTCGAGTTCGCTGCGCCCTTCGTCGGTGAGAATATAGACTTTGCGATCGGGCGCGTCGGTCGTTTCCTCGATCTCGAAATCCACCAGATTCGCGTCTTTGAGGCGAGCCAGGGTGCTGGCAATCTGGCCGGGTTTGACATCCCAATCGGCATTGATGACGACATTCAATTGTTTGCCCAATTCGTAGCCGTGCATGGGCTGTTGATAGAGCAGGGCGAGAAGCGCATATTTGACCGACATGAGAACCTATACACCACGAGTCTAACTTCCAGGAAAACTATACACCCAGTGTATAATATTTGTCAACTGGTGATGATCGAGGGGATAAAACACGGGGGGAGCATTGGCGAATTGGGGCGAAGATCGCCGTTGCGTTAGAATAGCATTGTTGACTGAGCAGATGGCAAGCGATCTATGGGCGTCAAACTGGAATGGCAGATCGAGGCGGAGCGGGAGAATCAACGCGGGGCTGAAGACCCAGCGGCGCAGATTCGGCGGCGGCGACAGCGTTGGCGGATAATCCTGTTTACGGCCTTCGTCGTAGCGGTGGTGGGCGGCACAGCCAGTGCGATCGGGCTGCGCCTCGTCACCGTTGATAACAACTTGCGGACGGGTTTGGTCGATGCCGCAAAAGCAGAAGTCACCGCCCTGCGCATCGGCGATCAGAACAGCTTTATGGCACTGATGGAAAGTAAAAGCACCGATTGGATCGACGAGCAGCGCGTGCGCTTCAAACGCTATCAGGGTTTGAAGGCGAAGGCGGCCATCCAGTTCACAGGCAATATTCTCGATGCGACAGTCGATGGCGAGCGCGGGCGCGTGCAGATCGAAGAGATCGTGAACGGTGTGCCAAGCGAAGCGATCTGGTTTTTCTGGCGCTACACCCATGGTTGGCGACATGTGCCCGCCGATCTCACTTTTTGGGGCGATCCCGCCCAGATCAACGGCGCGGCCAGCACCGTCAAATATGATTCGGTCGATGCCGCGTTGGCGACGAGCGTGGCGAAAGATGTGGAGCATTGGTGGGCGAACGGCTGTGCGCTGGTTGGGTGCAGCAGACCACCGCATCTGACGGTCGAGATCGTGCCTGATCCGTCATTGGTGCCGCAGTGGGCAGATAAAGCCGATGGCAGCGCGCCCGATCTGATGCTGCGGATTGGATCGCCGCTGACCCAGGGTGATCGCGCGCCGCTCAGTCCAGCCCTGCCCGCCGATTTGGAAACGACGATCGCCACGCGGTTGGCCGAAAAACTTTTCGATTTAGCGAGCGCGCAACTGCCGATCAACGCCGATAGCGATGTATTCTGGCTGCGACAGTCGATCGTCGATTGGACGGCGGCCAGCCTGCTCGGACACGGCAGCACCGCGCGCATCGGCTTCATCCAGTCGATCGCCGATCACAATGGAAATGCGGGGGTCACGAAAATCATCCGGGGACTCTCGACCAATTCCGATATTGGCGCGGTGGCGACGGCGCTCAATACCTCGCTGGATGCGCTGACCGTTGATTGGAGTCCGTTTTTTCAGTGGCGGCTGGAACTGGAAAAGCTGCTCGTTGCAAGTCGCAAAAAGGCGGCCTACGATGCGCTGTGGGATCAAACGCTGGCCGCCAATACCGCCCTGAGCCATTGGAGCAAACCGAGTACATCCCTGCCCCAGGTGCAGCAGGTCACGCTCGGCCAGGACCCAACGCGCGGAATCGTGGCCGTCGTGACGATGATTATCGACGGGGCACCGGCACGCGCGCAATATCATATTGTCGCGGGCGACTGGAAACGGATCGAATAAGCGCTTATGCACGTCGAAATTCAGCCTGTCAACATCGAAGATCGCCCAGTTCTGGATAATCTGTACCAGTTTTATCTGTACGATTTCAGCGAATTTCTGGGCATTCCAGTAGCGCGCTATGGTCTGTTCCTGACGGGTGAAACGGATGGCTGCTGCACCGAGCAGTGGCGGCATCCGTTTTTCATCCGCGCCGATGGGGAATTGGCGGGCTTCGTCATCGTCGATCGGCACAGCGAACACCCCAACAGCGATCAAACCGAAAACGAGATTGCTCAGTTTTTTGTGATGCGCAGTTTACGCCGCAAGGGAGTCGGGCAGCAGGCGGCGATCCTGACATTTGAGCAGTTTCCGGGGGCGTGGGTAGTCAAGCAGATGGGCGAAAATAAAGCGGCGATCACGTTCTGGCGCAAGCTGATCGATCAGTATACGGGCGGTCATTTCTCCGATGCGCCCGCCCCCGAACCCTGGTATCACGGCGGCGCAATGCAGCGTTTCGACAATACTCGGTAAATAGGCGCGATTCGGAATGTCGGAAAATAGCTTCAAAGAACTCTATTCTTCGCTGATTGGTTACATATTTTTCATTTTCCCCTTTATTTCGGCGCGGATCATGGATGTAATGCTGCTCTGCAAAATCTCAGCTTATGATACGCTGGGCTATGTCAGATCGCTCAACCGATTTATGAGACTTGCCATTTTGTTGTTTGGCCTCAGGGGATTTTCTAGCCCTTTTGACTACGTTGGCTTTGGACATGTCGCACTTTTGTACTTTATCGCAAGCGTGAGCGCTGTGGCCGCCATTGGCTTACCCTTGGACCTGATATTCTATTTTCCAGTGCCGCTGAATGTATTCGGATTGATCCTGATTGTGGCGTTTATACTAACGACGCTCAAATTGCTACCCGTAATTAGGGTGTACGAATCAACGTATTGTTCAGCGGCAAAGCGTGAAAATGAAAAAAGCGACAAATACTGGTAGATGAATCTCACTGAGTCGATCCGAATTGCGCTGAGCGGGTTGGCCGCCAATCGGCTGCGCGCTCTGTTGACGATGTTGGGCATTATTATCGGCGTCGGCGCGGTGATCGCATTGGTCAGTTTCGGGCAGGGCGTCGAACGCTACGTCAAAGTGCAGTTCGAGTCGATCGGCTCGAATCTGCTGTTCGTGTTTAGTAGCACGCCCCAACTCGCCGGGAAGGGTGGTGTCAAGCCGATGACACTGACCGATGCGGAGGCGATCGCCGATCCGCATAACGTGCCGAGTGTGCAGCGCGCCGCTTCTGAGTACGATGTGTTCGGGATCGTCGTCGCCGGGCACAATGACTCGGCGCTTGCAGTCTCCGGGGTGACGCCGAATTTTGGCGATGTGCGTGAATGGCCGACCGCAGTCGGGCGCTTCATCGAAGAAGGTGACGTAGCGACCGCCGCGCGCGTGGCCGTGCTAGGCAAAAGCCTCGTCAAGACGTTGTTCGATCCAGGTGTCGATCCCATCGATCAAACGATCCGCGTCAATAATTTGCCGTTCCGTGTAATTGGTGTAATGGAAGCGCGCGGCGGATCGGCCTTTGGCGACGCAGACGCGGTGATCTTCATCCCGATTTCGACGGCGCAAACGCGGCTGACCAATGCGCGTACCAAAGATGGCAGCTTCGAGGTCACGGTCGTGTATGCGCAGGCAATCAGTGCCGAACGCATGACGAGTGCCTCAGCGGAGATCGAGTCGCTGCTGCAAGATCGGCATGGGATTGAATTCCGCGACGAGGAAGATTTTCAGATCATCACGCAGGATCAGGTCTTGGCGGTGGTCGGTCAGGTGACGGGGCTGCTCACGGTATTTTTGGCACTGCTGGCTGGGATCAGTTTGCTAGTCGGCGGGATCGGAATCATGAATATTATGCTCGTATCGGTAACGGAACGAACCCGCGAGATCGGCCTGCGAAAGGCGGTCGGCGCGCGCTATCTGGATATTCTGATGCAATTTTTGATCGAGAGCATGGTGATCTCGATTCTCGGCGGTGCATTGGGGATCGTACTGGGTGCGGTGGCCGCCACGATCGCCGGGCGATTGGTGCCGCAGCTAACGTTGAGTGTGACGCCGCAGGCGATCTTGCTGGCGAGTGGCGTCAGCACGGCAATTGGCCTGTTTTTCGGCATTTATCCGGCGGCACGGGCAGCGTCACTGCACCCGATTGAGGCGCTGCGCTATGAGTGAGGGGGTAAATCCTGCCGCAGTCATGTAGCTTAGCAGGACTTGGGCGCATTCGGGATTAGTGGCAAAGACTTGAGCCTTAAAATGGTACGCCAGGGTATACTGAACAGATGCTGCGAAATACGTGCAAATTTCAGTTATGGTGAAACCAATCAAACTTCGCGTATTCACCTCACCCCCCGGCCCCCTCTCCGTAATCACGGAGAGGGGGAGTCGGAAGGCAAACCTAGACATACGTGGCCTTTGATTGGTTTGACCATTAGTCGCCGCAAGCAGTCACATTGACGCGCCAAAAGATTGGGGCAAGGTCGCAATTAGAGTATTTACGTCATAAGCGAAAGTATTGATAAAAAATGCCACATTATGTCGGAGCAATCGACCAGGGCACGACCAGCACCCGCTTCATGATCTTCGATCACGCTGGAAAGGTTGTCGCCGTCGATCAAAAAGAGCACACGCAGATTTTCCCGCAGCCCGGTTGGGTCGAGCACGATCCGCTTGAGATTTGGGCGCGCGCCCAGGACGTGATCAGCGGCGGGCTGCGCAAAGCCGACATTGACGCGACTTCACTGGCGGCGATCGGCATCACCAATCAGCGCGAGACAACGGTCATTTGGGATCGTGCGACGGGCGCGCCTGTCCACAACGCGATCGTTTGGCAGGATACGCGCACCGATTTATTATGTGCCGAACTGGCTAAGGACGGCGGACAGGATCGATTCCGAACGAAGGTCGGACTGCCGCTGGCGACGTACTTTTCCGGCCCCAAGATCGCGTGGCTGTTGAGGAATCTACCCGGACTGCGTGATCGTGCCGAACGCGGCGACGTACTGTTCGGCACGATCGACTCATGGCTGATCTGGAATCTGACGGGCGGTGCGAATGGTGGCGTGCATGTGACCGACGTGACGAACGCCAGCCGGACAATGCTCATGAACCTGACGACGCTCGATTGGGATGCCGAGATGCTGCGGATCATGGATATTCCGCGTGCGCTGCTGCCCACGATTAAGCCATCGAGCGCCGTGTATGGTCATGCGACTCTAGGAGTATTGGCAGGCATCCCAATCGGCGGCGATCTGGGCGATCAGCAAGCTGCCCTGTTTGGGCAAGCGTGTTATGATCCCGGTGAGGCGAAAAACACCTACGGGACGGGTTGCTTCATGTTGCTCAACACGGGCACGCAGGCGGTGCAGTCGAAGAACGGCCTACTGACCACGCTGGGCTATCAAATCGGCGACAGCCCGGCGGTGTACGCGCTAGAAGGGTCGATCGCCATCGCGGGGGCGTTGGTGCAGTGGTTGCGTGACAACCTCGGTTTAATCGCACAAGCCGGCGATGTCGAACCGTTGGCCGCAACTGTTAGCGATAATGGCGGCATCTATTTCGTGCCCGCTTTTTCTGGCCTCTATGCGCCGTATTGGAAAAGCGATGCGCGCGGCGCGATTGTTGGCCTGACGCGCTATGTCAACAAGGGGCACATCGCGCGGGCGACGCTCGAAGCGACGGCTTTCCAGGCGCGCGAAGTGCTCGACGCCATGAACAAAGATTCCGGGGTGGCGCTGACCGCCCTCAAAGTTGATGGCGGCATGGTTCACAACGAACTTTTGATGCAGTTTCAGGCCGATGTGTTGGGTGTGCCTGTGCGCCGTCCGAAGGTGGCTGAGACGACTTCACTGGGCGCGGCCTATGCGGCAGGGCTGGCCGTCGGCTTTTGGGGCGCGATCGATGACCTGCGCGCGAACTGGGGGCAAGATAAAGAATGGACGCCACAGATGAGCGCCGCCGACCGCGACCGATTGTTTGCGAGTTGGCTGAAGGCCGTCACCCGTACCTTCGATTGGGTGGACTGATCGCTACATCTCGAAAACGAGCGCCACTGAGTGTCCTCACTAATCCGTTGCGTGGATGAGCAGCCCCATCTTGCGATGATTGATCAGCACCCTCGGAAACCGACCATTTTGCTCCAGTTTTTCACGTAAGTTGGCGATGTGCGGTTTGAGCAGCAGCCGTGCTTTTGGCTCAGGTTCGTCGAAACCCCGACAGCGTTTGATCAGCAGCCGTGCCGAAACGCTTTGGCCGCCGTGCTGGACGAGCGTCAACAAGATACAAAATTCCGTAGGGGTCAGGCTCAGCGCTTCATCATGCCAGATCGCCGTGTGCTGCTGCGGCTGGAGGGTGAGCGCACCATACGAGATGGTCTCGCCCGTCGGATAATTGACTGGTTCGTGGCGCGTATGATGTCTGAGGATTGCCCGTCCGACCGCTTGCAACATTTGCGCACCCGAAATAGGCTTGATCAGAAAGTCGTCCACATCGGCGCGGAAGGCTTCAATAATCTGCTCGCGCGTCGGATTGGCGCTGATCATGATTAAGGCACAATCTGGCTGCACGCCTTTAAACACCTCGATCAAGTTCAGTCCCGATGGCCCCTCCAAGCGCAAATCGGCGATCAACAGGTCGAATGGCCCGGTTCCCATTAGCAGCATCGCATCTTGGGCGTTCGGCGCGGTATAGACACCGTAACCCGCGTCCGACAGCATCACCCGGAACAACGCCAGGATGCTCGGTTCGTCATCGACAAGCAGAATGCGTAAGGCGTTTGTCATGGATTAACAATTCGCGCGTGCGATCATCCAATCGATTCGGCAGTGTGTGTGAAGGGGAGGCTCAGCGTGAACGTTGCGCCGCCGCCCGCATTGTTGTGCCAGCCCAAGCGGCTGCCAATGGCGCGTGCCAGCAGTTCGCACACATACAGGCCGAGGCCGTGCCCGTGCCGTTTGGACGTATAAAATGGCTCGAACAAACGTGCCATCGGATCGACTCCGGGGCCACTGTCGGTCACTTGAATCAGAGTCCATTCCGCGTCTATTTGGACGCCGATCGATAACTTGCCGCCATCGGGCATCACTTCGATCGCGTTCAGGATCAGGTTGAACAAAATCTGGTGAACGCTTGTATAAACCGCCTGAATCGTGTAATCGCCATGCTTGAGCGTTTTTTGCAATTGAATCTGTGCAGCACTAATCTTGGGATGGAGCAACATCAGCACCGCCTCCACCAAATCGGAAACATCGATCGTCATCACCTGATTAGCACCTGTGCGCGGATCATCGAGCAGCATGTTGATGATCTGCGTCGTGCGCTGCATCTCCTGAAGCGCAAGCGCCAGCGAGAGATGGCGGTTGGTCTCGGATGTGCCCTCGTCACTCAGTAGTTCAAGCGCAGTTTGGATGGCCTGCAACGGGTTATTAAGTTGGTGGGCGAGCGCCAAACCGAGCCGTCCGGCAGTCGAGAGCCGTTCGGCGCGCACCAAGTTTTGCTGTGCTGCCTGCAAATCGATCAACCTCTGATCGGCTAATTTGACCCGCTGTTGCAAGACGGCCACCAGTTCGATGGTATTTTCGTCCATATAGCGGACGCGCTCAGCATCGGTCAATTCGTCGCGTTGACCGTGCAAATACGGCTCAATGGCGGGCAGTGGGTCGAGACCGGGTGGCAGTTTGTTGAGATAGCCAACACAGCCCGCCGCCAGCGCGCGCCCTCGCAGCGTGTCCGAAACCAGAATGGTGAGCGCCAGCATCGGCACGTTTGCCAACGTTGGATCGGCGTGCAGTTGCGCGGCCAGTACCAGACCATCCAGGTCGGCCATCCAAATATCCAAAATGATCGCGTCGGGTCGCCAAAGCTGTGCCATTTCCAACCCTGAGCGCGCATTCGCGGCCAACATGATTTGATAACCCGCTTTGAGCAAGCGTCGTTCCAAGTTTTCGCGGAAACCCAGATCATCTTCGATATACAGGATTTTTAGGGACGGTTGGGAGTTTGTCATGTTCGTTAGCTGACAATAATCACGCCGCTCAGGTGCGGGCACGCCTGCGTATCACCCGCGAAGGCCACAAGTTCCCAGCCATACACACCTTTCAGGTTGAACACACTCGCCGCCAATTTGACCGAAGCCTCGTTTGTGATAATGTTGGTGATGAAGTTTCGATCGGGGGCGAGCACCCACAACTGATAATGGATCGCCGCCTGACTGAGCCGATTCCAGGTAACAATCGCCGAGTCGCCGAAGTTGATTCGTTCGTTGGTCAAGTTCGTATTGACTGTGAAGTTTGGGCAGTCGGCGGAATAGACAATATCGGTTGGGATGATCGGTGGACGCGCGGTGCCTTCTTGCGTCATCTGCGGAATATCGGTCAAGGTCGCGGTCGGTGGGACGGCGGCAGTCGCCGTCAACTCGAACGGTGCCAGGGTCGGATAATCGGTCGGGCTGGGCGCTTCCGTTTCTGTGATGAATGGCATCGGCGTCCACGTCGGTGGCAGTCCGGTGAGCGCCGTCACGCCCAACGCAGGGATCAACGTGATCACCGGGGTCTGTGTTTCCGGTGCATCGGTGGGTGGTGTGCCGGGTGTCCAGGTGGGCGGCAGTTGCTGGATCGTCGCCGAGGGGCTTGGCAGAGGTGTATTCGTCGGTTGTGCAGGACGCGGCCCGCACGCCGCCAGCAGTCCAATCACGCTCAGGGACAGACCGGCACTTGCCAGCCACGATCGTGTTTTGTTCACAATTCCCCCTAATTTTGCACAGCCGAGATTAACGCTGCGCCGCCCAATAAAATCACGGCAATCAGCACCGCACCGCCCAACATTACCCACAACGCGCCTGCTCGCCCCGGATTCAGCGCGGTTTCCTCGAAATCGAAGCCGATCAAAACCCGCCAGCCCACCCAGTAAAACAGGATACCCGCCACCACCAAAAATACGAACAAGATGAATGGCAAATTGTTCGCATTGAACGGTCCAAACGTCAACCGATCAGGCACCGTATTGAACAGTGTCCCGAACAATATCAGAGCCAGCGCAATGGTTAGCACCGTCGCCACACCGCTGCTGAGCAGAGTCCGTACCAACCGCGATTGGCGTCCTAACCACGCACCAATTCGATCGATCGGCGGCGTCGCGCGTGGCACTGGTCGCGTCGTGATCAGCTTGCGGGGCGGTGTTCTGGTTGGTCGATTTGATTTTTTTGTCATGCCATTTTACAGGTATTCAATAGGTGCGCAAAAAACCATCGAGCGGCGTCGCATTCATCATGAACGGGGCGGCACGCTCGAAGTAGGTTCGGATTTCCGTGCGTGCCGGTTCCGCGATCTCTGCGCTATCCAGGGCGCCGAGCATGGCGTGTAACCAAGCGTCGCGTTCCCGCTCACCGATGACAAAGGGCGCGTGCCGCATCTTCAGGCGGGGGTGTCCGCGCTCTTCGGAATATGTCGTCGGCCCGCCGAAATATTGAATCAGAAACATGCGCATTCGCCGTTCCGCTGGCACAAGATCGGCTTCCGGGTAGAGCGGACGCAGTACCGGGTCGGCGGCGACGCCCCGATAGAAGGCGGCGACCAGCCGCGTGAAGCCCGCTTCGCCAACGATCTCGTAAACGGTTTTGCCTTCGTGTGCCATGCTGCTCCATTACCCATTGGCGCTGAGTTTATCCGATTTTGGGGGGTTGGGAAAGGGACGAACATTCGACATTCAATCGACCCGGCAGGACGGACGAGGCAAGCCGCGTACCTACAAAAACCGCCATTTTTGTAAAAAAGGGGCTACCACGTCCCGCGTATAAAAAATGCCTTTAACCGATACGGGACACGGGTCACGATCTTTGCTATAATACCCCGCGCGTCGCGTAAGAAATGGCGAGCTGTCCATTTCCGATCGCATATTTTGGCATTCACTTTCCGTGAGGATTCCGATGACCGATCCCAAGCCGCTGCTTCAATGCGTCGTCAACCAGCGCGATCAAGCGCCCACCGGTTGGCGTATTTTGCACGATGGTGTGCTCCAACATGCCGCCGAGAATCCGCCCCCCGCCCCTGACGATCCATTGGCAAATGATCGTGCGCTGCACTGGCGTATGGTTCGTCAGCTTGACTCGGCGGCGATCGCGGCGGTAAAGGAGGCGGTGGTGGCCTGTGGCTTTTTCGATCTTCAGCCCAAACTGCTCATCAACTATTGCAAAGAAGACCCCGGCACGGCGATCTGGACGGCAGACATCGATGGCCGCGAGGCGCGCGTCGTCGTTTTTGATCCGAGGCCACGGCGTTCCGTCGAAATCGATAAGTTGAGCGCCGTGCTCGCGCCGCTGCTCGATAGCCATGGATGATCCGAGGCGGCAAGCCGAATCCGTTTCACTTTACCAGGAGTGCAGCGCTCGCAACTGCGCCGTTTTCTTGTTTTGATTGGCATCCATCCGCGTCAAAATGTGATCGAGCACCGTCACCGCCTCGGCCACAAACGCGCCCTTGTTGAGCATCACGCATTCGGCGCGCTGCGACATGGCGGCATCGGTCATTTCGGCGCGCGATGGCAGCCCATCCTTGACGAAGTTTTCGAGCACCTGGGTCGCCCAGATGACGGGTATATGCGCCGCTTCGCAAATCCACAGCAGTTCCTCCTGGATTTCGGCCATGCGCTCAAAACCGATTTCGACGGCCATGTCGCCGCGCGCGATCATGACGCCAAACGGCTGCTGACCAGCGGCCTGCGCGATAATTTCGGGTAAATTGCGGATCGCTTTGGCGGTTTCGATTTTGGCGATGATGATCATGCGCCGGGCGCGTTCTTCACCCAGTCGCGCGATGATCTCCTGCTGCAACAATGCGATGTCATCTGCGCTCTGGACGAACGAGTACCCAACGGCGTCGGCATGTTCTGCCACGAAATCCAGGTTGCGGCGATCATCTTCGGTGAGCGGCGATAAACGCAATTCCGTATCGGGGAAGTTCAAGCCCTTGTCCGAGAGGACTTTTTCGCCTTTTTCGCGGGCATTCGTCACGCGCAGTCCCACGCCATCAACGCCAACCGATTCGATTTTCGTACCGATGCGCCCGTCGTCGATCCAAATACTCGCGCCGACCTTGAGTTGATCGAACACTTCTGGAATCAGGCATTCGACCTGAAACGGATACTTTTTCGAGGGTTGTGGCTTCCCGCGCGTCAGCATCAGGCGATCACCGACTATCAGCTTTTTATGCGATTTTGACGTTGCCACTTCACCCGTGCGCGCTTTCGGTCCACCCAAGTCCATCAGAATGTGACATGGGCGATTCTGGTTCCGTGCCGCGTCGCGTATCGTGTCGATCATGGCAGCCCACACGTCTCGATCATCGTGGGCGCAGTTAATGCGTGCCCAGCTCATCCCGCGCCCAATCAAATCGCCGATCAGGGCGCTATCGGTGGCCGCTTCCGTCGGCATGGTGACCATGATCCGCACGCGCCGCTCCGAAGGCGATGCCCCTAACACTCGCCGCGCATTGCGATCCAGCATTCGGCCACCCCGGTTGAAGGCACGCTCCGACGGACGCGGCGGATACTGATCGACGGGCAGGCGACAAATATCAGCGAGCGTTGCGATCACCGCATCCAAATTGGCGAGGACGCGCGCTTCACTGCGACCTAGCGTGGATAAACCCAATGGTGCCAGTGCAGCCTGAATGTCGCGCAGATCACGGCGGCGCAGTGCCAAGTAGCACGCGAGGTTGAGTCCGCCGAGGCGAAACGATCGTTGGCGGGTCGTGGCACACCATTCCTCGAACTGCTCGGAACCCTCTCGGAAAATTTCCGCGCGAAGCTGTTTTAACGCATTAAGTAAATCGGAAGGCGTTTCAAGGGTGGGCATGGGTTCGGTTTGAGTCAGCATGAAATGCCTTTCGCTGGGCGGTCGAAATCAGCAGGATACTGGGTAGGTTATAGTGGTTTAGAGGTGGGATTGCACAGCCGGAAAAAATGGACAAACAGCGGACACGGCAGGCCGCGCCCGCTTCGGCAAAAATCTCGATCGGGGCAGGGGTGCGGGTTAGCGACGCCCGCCGCGACCGCCATTCATGATGCGCAGCATGAACAGAAACAGGTTGATAAAGTCCAGATACAAGCTCAACGCGCCCATGATTCCGACCCGTGTCACCAGTGCCGTTTCGGTGCTCCGCGCATTGACGCTGATGTTCAAGGCCAGTGCCTTGATGCGCTGCGTGTGATAGGCGGTCAAGGCCACAAAGATCAGCACGCCGGCATAGTTGATCACCCAGAAAAGCGCATCGCTCGCCACGAAGAAGTTGATAACCGAGGCGGCGATCAGACCGATCAACGCGGTTAGCAGGATGCCACCCAACCGCGACAGATCGATCTTGGTGGTATACGCGAAGAGGCTGGTTGCGCCGAACATGGCCGCCGAGGCACCCGCCGCATACGTGATCGTGCCGAGTTTGTAGTAGACGAAGATAAACGACAGCGTAATGCCGTTCAGGATCGCATAACCCATAAACAGCGCGATTGCGGTCGCGGGATCGAGTTTCATAATGCGCGTGCTGATGAACAATACCAGCCCAATTTCGACGACCAGCGCGCCGATCAATAAGAGCGGATTGCGCGCCAGCAGCAGCGGTATACTCGTCAGAGTCCCAACTACGAACGCCGTCACTGCCGTCGCCAACAATGCCAGGGTCATCCATAGATACACTTGCCGCATGACGGCGGGCATATCAATACGGAGTGCCGCTGGCTGTCCCAATGTACTGCGATCAAAGTAACTCATCGTTACGCTTCCTTTCGACAATTGATCTGATATGTATATACGTATCAGAAGGTCAATTCGTTTTCTTCGGTTGTAATCAATTGTAGTGCATTTACCACCGAGCGACGCAAGACTCCAACGAATCTAATGGTCAAACCAATCAAAGGCCACATATGTCTAGGTTTGCCTTCCGACTCCCCCTCTCCGTGATTACGGAGAGGGGGCCGGGGGTGAGGTGAATGCGCGAAGTTTGATTGGTTTTACCATAATGTGCCTCTATCGGATGTGCAGCACGCACCCATTCAATCGTTTGGCGAGATGGCGATACCCACCACGCCTGGTCCGGTGTGTACGCCCAATGTCGGGCTGAGCGAACTGCGCACGGTGAAGGTCGGTTTGAGGATCGCTGTCACATCCTCCGCGAAAAGATCGGCCTCGACTTGCGATAAGCCTTCGATCACCGCAATCTGAACGGATTCGGCCTCAACGCAGCGCGCCAGTTCCGCCATTCGCGCCAACGCTCGTTTGCGCGTGCGTACCGTTTCCGCCGAGAGAACTTGCCCTTTTTGCACCGACAGAATCGGCTTGATGCTCAGGGCGGTGCCGATCAACCGTTGCGCGCCGCCGATACGTCCGCCGCGATGCAGAAATTCGAGCGTGTTCACGGTGAAGAAGACCTGCGCACGCTCGCCGACTCGCCGCGCCGCTGCCGCCACCGCCTCGATCGATTCGCCCCGATCGCGCGCCGCGACCGCTGCCAGCACCGCGAAGCCCAAGCCCATCGAAACGGTCTGCGAATCGACCGCGATCACCGGAAAATCGACCAATGCACGCGCCGCGTCTGCCGAGTTATACGTCCCGCTCAAGCTGGCCGCAATGGTGATACATACCACCGAATCTGCACCCATAGCGGCGCGCGTCTTTTGATAAAAGTCGGCGAAATCGCCGGGCGGCGGCTGCGAGGTGCGTGGCAGTTCTGGATTGTGTTCGAGGCGCTTGTAAAAGGTGTTGGCGTCCATATCGACACCATCGCGGTAACTCTCGGTGCCCCACAAAATATGCAGCGGTACGACGCCGATCTGGTGTTTAGCGATTAAGTCGGCAGGGAGATCGGCGGTGCTGTCCGTCACGATTGCGATCGTCAAAGGGATTTGCCTGTTCTCTGAATAAATCTAATTGTTCAGTCATTTTTCGCATGGAACAAATTAGCTGTCAAGTATATCAAACGTCGCGCCCCGCCGAAAGATCGAAGAATCGCTGGGGTGCCTTTGAGATGGGGAGCGAGATTTTAGAGAGCGGGCGACTAGACCACGCCAGGTCGCCCACCAAAACAATTACATCAACTTTATCTGCTTTCGCCACTAGCTCTGCAAATAGGTACTGGTGAGCGAATGTTTCGCTTGAAGAAGCTGTTGCGGCGTGCCCTCGAACATCACTTTGCCGCCTTTGTTGCCACCTTCGGGACCCATGTCGATGATCCAGTCGGCGTTTTTGATAACATCCAGGTTATGTTCGATGACGATCACCGTATTGCCCGTCTCGACCAAGCGATTCATGATGGTGAGCAGGTGGCTAATATCCGACATATGCAGGCCGGTGGTTGGCTCATCCATAACATAGATGCTGCCCTTTTTGTGCAGTTCGCTGGCGAGTTTGATTCGCTGACATTCGCCGCCCGACAGCGTGCTGAGCGGCTGCCCCAACGTCAGATAGTCCAAACCGACATCGCTCATGGCCTGCAACTTGCGAACGACTTCCTTGATCTTGAAAAAGTCGAGTGCTTGTTGAACCGACAGGCCGAGCACATCGCTGATCGACTTGCCATTGAGTTTGTAGGCCAGCACTTCGTCCTTGAAGCGTTTGCCGCCACAAGTTTCACAGAGTGTTTTGACTTCATCCAGGTAGGCCAGTTCGGTGTAGACCACGCCCAAACCCTGGCATGTTTCGCACGCGCCTTTCGAGTTGAAACTGAACAATGCCGCGTTGACCTTGTTGGCGGCGGCGAAGGCTTTGCGCACATCGTCCATGATACCCGTGTAGGTGGCCGGGTTGGAACGGCTGGAAGTGCCGACGGCGGACTGATCGATCATAATCGCGTCCGGGTGCTGGCGTAGAAAGGTTTGGTTGATAAGCGAGCTTTTACCTGAACCAGCCACCCCTGTCACAACGGTCAACACGCCCATTGGAATATCGACACTGACATCTTTCAGATTGTTCAGCGTGGCATGGGCAATTGGCAGCGTACCCTTTGCCGCGCGAAAACCTTCCTTGATTGCCATCGACTGCTTCATATATTTGCCCGTCAGCGTATCCGCAGCGAGCAGATCATCGAAACTGCCCTCGAACATGATCGTGCCGCCACGACTTCCCGCGTGCGGACCCACATCGACCACATGATCCGCAATTTTGATCACGTCTCGATCGTGTTCGACGACGATCACGGTATTGCCCTTGTCGCGCAGCTTTTGCAGCAGTTCATTCAGGCGGTGGACATCGCGCGGATGCAGCCCGATGCTAGGTTCGTCGAACACATACATCACGTCTACGAGGCTACTGCCCAGGTGCTTGACCATTTTGATGCGCTGCGATTCGCCACCCGACAGGGTATCGGTTTCGCGGTTGAGGCTGAGATATTCGAGGCCAATACCGATCAGGTTTTGCAACTGCCCGGTCAGGGTAGCGACCATCGGAACCGCGATCGGGTCTTCGATCGCCTTGATGACCGCGATCAGGTCGTCCACTTCCATCGCGCTGAGTTCCGCGATGTTATGACCGTTTATTTTGGCACTCAGCGCCGCTTGGCTCAGGCGTGTGCCTTTGCAGAGCGAACACGGGCCGAAGGTCATATACGGCGCGACCGATTTTTGTGTGCGCTCCGACATCGTTTTTACGTCGCGCAGGATATACTTCTGACTAAACTTATCGACGATCCCGTCGAAGGTCAGGTTGAATGGCTTTCCCGCCACATCTAATTTCACCCTGTAGGGCTTGCTATGGAGCAGCAGTTCCATTTCTTCGGCGGTGTAAGCGGATAGTTTTTTGGCGTTGTCGAACAAGCCGGACTGCGTGCAAATGCTCCACCCCCAACTGTTGACAGCATATTCTGGGAACAAGATCGCCCCTTCGTTGAGCGATTTGGAGGTATCCAGAAAGGCCGCCATATCCACGCCGATTTTGCGTCCCAAGCCGTTGCAATCGGGACACATGCCGCGCAGATCGTTGAAGGAGAAGTAAATGGCGCTGCCCACATAGGGCTGACCAACCCGGGAAAACAGCAGCCGCAGCACCGAATAAATGTCGGTAATGGTCCCGACGGTCGAGTGCGATCCGCCGCCCAGCCGCTTCTGATCGACGATGATCGCCATACTCAGATTTTCGATGGCGTCGGCGTCGGGCTGGGCATAGTGCGGCAGAAAGTTGCGGATGAAGGTGCTGAACGTTTCGTTGAGCTGACGGCGCGCTTCAGCAGCAATGGTATCGAACACGATGGACGATTTCCCGGAGCCGGATACGCCCGTAAAAATGGTGATCTTACGCTTGGGAATGCGCAAAGATACATTTTTGAGGTTGTTCTCGCGTGCGCCCCGTATCTCGATATATTCCTGGGACACGGTGGATCAGGGTTCCTGAAGCACAGACAAAATGTTGCCAGCGGGGTCTTTGAACCAAGCTATTTGTGGGCCGCCCGTGCGCGCGATACCCTTTTCGTCAGTCGTGATGTCGCCTTCGTAATGTTCAAAATGCACACCGCGCTTCGTCAAGGCGTCTACGGCTTGGTCGATATGATCGACTGGGAAATTGAGGACAGTGAAGGTGGCTGGCACATGATTTGGCTTCGGATAGATAATGATGTGTCCGCCGTCCGCGATATTCAGGGTCAACATGCCATTCGCTTCCGACACGTCTAGGCCGAGCATCTCGCTATAAAATGCTTTCGCTGCTGGAATATCACTTACCGAAAATCCAGAGAATGCTTTGGTAACCTTGAACATGATTATCACTCCCCATTTGTTGAACTCGAACCCCACTAAATATAACACATTTGTTCTGATTCCGTCAAGGTGATCACCCTGCCTTGTCAGAAGCGCGTTCGGTTTGACGGATGCCCGTCCGTGCGGTAAAATACACAGATTATGTTTTTCGATGAAGCACGAATCCAGGTCAAAAGCGGCGATGGTGGCAGCGGTATGAGCCACTTTCGCCGCGAGAAGTTTGTCCCGCGCGGCGGCCCCGATGGCGGCGATGGTGGCAAAGGCGGCGATGTAATCCTTATCGCCAATTATCACATCAATACGCTGATCGCTTTCAGCCGTAAACACGATTTTGTCGCCAATCACGGCAAACGCGGCCATATCAAGAATCAGACGGGCGCGAGTGCCGAGGATTTGATCGTCCAGGTGCCGATTGGTACGGTCGTGCGCGAGGCCAAAACGGGCGCGTTGATCGCTGATCTGGTCGCCGATGGGCAGTCAGTGGTGGCGGCGCGCGGCGGACGCGGCGGACGCGGCAATGCGCGCTTCGTGACCAGCGTCAATCAGGCCACCCAGATGGTCGAAAAGGGCGAACCCGGCGAAACCCGCGAACTGACGCTCGAACTCAAGCTGATCGCGGATGTCGGAATCGTCGGTGTGCCTAACGCGGGCAAATCGACGCTGCTTTCGGTAATCAGCAACGCCACACCCAAGATCGCCGATTATCCGTTCACCACATTGGAGCCGAATCTGGGCGTCGTGCTCGTCGGCGATCGGGATTTCGTAGCCGCCGATATTCCGGGCTTGGTCGAAGGCGCACACCTCGGCATCGGACTCGGCCATTCGTTTTTGCGACACATTCAGCGCACGCGCGTTTTGATCCATTTGCTCGACGGGGGCGGCAGCAGTCCGCTGGCCGACTTCAATCAGATCAATGCGGAACTCGCACTGTTCGATGAGCACTTGCTCGAAAAACCGCAGATTGTCGTGCTCAACAAGATGGATCTGCCTGACGCACAAGCCCATTGGCCGACGGTCGAGCGTGAACTCGGCGCACGCGGCTATACCGTGATGAGCATCTCCGCCGCCACCCAAAAGGAGACACGCGCCCTCATCAATCGGGTGTTTCAGATCATTGACGCGCTGCCACCCGCGCCCGCTATGACCGCACCCGACGCCGCTGAAATCCCACTGTACACGCTCGGCGAGGACAAAGACGCCTTCAAGATCAGCCGCGAGGATGATGGCGGCTATCGTGTGGCGGGCGAACGGATCGAGCGCGCCGCCAAGATGACCTACTGGGAGATCGACGAATCGGCGATGCGCTTCCAGCGGATTTTGGAGGCGATCGGCATCACCAAAGCGCTCGAAGCGCAGGGTATCCAACCCGGCGATACCGTCTACATCGGCGAAAACGAGCTGGAATGGGGCGAGTGAGACCCCTCATCCCCCAACCCCTCTCCTTTTAAGGGTATGTATTTTGAATTGGGTTGACGAACAGCGGACGAGGCAGGCCGCGTCCCTACACCAGACGGCGTTTTGTAGGGACGACGGCTTGCCGCGTCCGTTATTTAACCACGCAAACGGTTGATTTGGGGGTGAGGGCTTTGGATCGTCTCGGCATTTTCGGCGGCACATTCGATCCGCCACACCTCGGACACCTGATCTTGGCGGAGTGTGCCGTGAACGGGTTGAATCTGTCGCGCGTACTGTTCGTACTGGCCGCCGATCCGCCGCACAAGCAGGGGCAACTGGTCACGCCCGTCGCGCATCGGCTCGCCATGCTCGAACACGCCATCGCCGATAATCCGTGTTTCGCGCTTTCCCGCATCGACATCGATCGCCCCGGCCCGCATTACTCGGTCGATATGCTGCGACTGCTGTGCGCCGAATACGCCGAGTCGCCGCTGTTCTTTTTGATGGGCGGTGACTCGCTCGATCATTTTCTGACGTGGCGCGATCCGGCGGGCATCCTCGACTCGGCGCAGTTAGCTGTGATTCGGCGCCCCGGCGCACCGTTCGATCTGCGCGAATTGACGGCACAACTGCCTAGCCTGCCCGATCGCCTGCAATTCGTCGATGCGCCGCCGATCGGCGTGGCAGCCAGCGATCTGCGCGATCGAATCCATGCCGGGCAATCGATTCGTTATCAAGTGCCAGATGCAGTCGCCGCCTATATCCACGAGAATCACCTATACGAGGATTAAGTTGTAATGTTAAAACGAGTTTTTGGTATTGTCTTAACTGGCTTAACAGTGACGATCGCGGCAATTGTCCTAAGCGCCGCGACACCCTCGATCGCCCAAAGCGGGCTGGCGACGCTCGTGCCGCCGACTCTTTTCCCGACCGATTCGCCGCCAACCGCTACGCCCGTGTTCACCATTTCGGCGCTGGCGGATATTCTCGCCAACAAAGATCATCCGCGCCTGACAATCGGCATTCTGTATAATGCGCCGCCGTTTGCCAAGCTCGATATGACAGGGCAAGTCGTCGGCTTCGAGGCGGATTTGGGGCACGCCATCGCCCAGGATTGGGGCATCCAGGGTGAGCAGCAAAAAACGCTGTTCAAGCAGGTGACGCGCCAAACGGGAATCTCGACACTGTTGAGCGGCGGCGTCGATTTGCTGATGGGCAAGGTGATTCACACCCGTGAACTCGACAAATTGCTCGATTTCAGTGACGCGATTTTCGTCAATCACGAAGTGGCGCTGACCCTCGGCGATTATCCCAAAAAGGACATTTCGGAACTCGGCGGCGCGACCGTCGGCGTGGTAGCGGGCAGCCCAGCGGATTCGGCACTGATCGCGTGGCAAAAAACGAGCGGCGTGGTGCTCACCGTCAAACGCCTCCCGATCTTCGATGATGGCGTCAAGGCACTGGCCGCCAAAACGATCGACGCCCTGATCGATGATCGCTGGAGCCTGGATGTGCGGGTGCGGGGTGTGATCGCAGGTGTCAAGCTGCTGACTGGCTCGTTCCGCGACGAACCCTACGCAATCGCCATACGCGCCGGAGACGACAACCTACGCACGCTGGTCAATCGCACCTTGCAGCGGCTCGCCGACAGCGGACGCTACGACAAGCTCTACGATCAATTTTCCGCCAGCGACCTGCCCAAAGATCAGCGTGTGATCCCGATTCCCTGGTCGGCCTTGAGCGATGATACGCGCACGCTCAGCGACTTTTCGACGGATATTCTGCTGCCCAAAAGCCTGGTGATACCGCAGATGGCCGCCTCGAAAACGGTGCGCGTGGCAGGTATCGGAGGCTCCGACGCGACGGGCAAACTCTCGCTGCTCGATACCTTCGATCAGGCGCTCGCCACGGAAATGGCGCGTCGATGGGGCGTAACCGCGCAGTTCATCCCGAACTCGGCAGGCAAGGGCGAAGATTTGGTGGCAAGCGGCGCGGCAGATTTGGCCGTCGGCATCGAGCCGCACTGGGGAACGGTCGATCGAGTCGATTTTGTAAGCGTTTACGCGACGCACGGCTACCGTCTCATGATCCCGGTGGGACGCAACATCGCGGGTTTCGCCGATCTGCTGTCTTCGACGCGCTGGGTCGGAGTCTTCGCAGGTGATGCGAATGCCTTCCCGCTCGCCCTCAAACTGGCGAAAAGCGCGGGTGTGATCAGCCTGAACAAGCTCGAAATCCCGACCGACGACGAACTGATCCCGGATTTCCGCGATCAGAATATTACGGTCGCGTTCGGTGACAGTCTGCGTCTGATGCCGATCGCAGCGGCCAATCCGAAAGCCGTGACGCTGACCGATAAAGAATACACCAAAACGCCGATCGCCTTCGCCGTGCCGCGCAACGACTCGGATTTCCGCGCGTTGGTCGAGGAGACGTTGCAGGATATGGCGAAGGATGGCACCTATCAGCGCCTCTGGAAAGATCAGTTCAACGTGGGCGATCCGCTCCCGATCGTGTATTGGCCGTGAGGGCGTATAATTGGTAAAAGTGGGTTGAGGGGGCGTGATTGGGGGATAATTCGGTCTGGACAGATTCGCTGGAAACCAGTAGGATTTTCGCGGTCGAGGTTATTGTAACCCACGAAAATTCAAATGCACATACCCTTTTGGCAGCTGCTGATACGAATTTATTGTGATGGGATGTTCGTGTGCGCCTTATGGCTATGGGCAATGGCCTGGCCGCACATGCGACGGGGGTTACGCCTCACGAGCGCGGCGCCCAAAAAGAAACGCACGCTGCATCCGCAAACAGCGTGCGACTGTCCAGCGTGTAGCGCCAAACACAAGCACTGTGAAATAACGCGACAGCGGGTGATCCCATCCTGGTCAGCGCAGCACACTGGGCGCGGTCGGCCCAAGCGGATTGAGACGGAGGGACACAGTTGCAACAATCCGGTCTGCCTGTATTTTCAAGTGACCGATAGCCACCTTCATGCGCTGGTCGGCTGCGGCACCCATCACGGTGTGGATGCCATTCAATATTTCAAGTGCCAGGCGTGCGGGACTAAGGTATCGGGGCGCTGGAACACGCCGCTGTATGATTTGAAAACAGCGGCGCACGAGGTGGCGCAGGTGATGACGGCCAGCAGTGAAGGGGTAGACGTGGCGGCCGCCAGTCGCATCTTTGCGCACGACGAACGCACGATTCGACGTTGGCTGGCGCGCAGCGCGCACCATGCGGAGCGCTTACACAATCGGCTGCTCCGCCATCTGGTGTGTCATCATTTGCAATTGGACGAACTGGTCACGAAGTTGCGCGGGGTCAAAGAACGGGTCTGGGTGTGGGTGGCGCTCGATGCCCACACCAAACTCATCCTCGTCATCCGCTGCGGCGGTCGCACGCGGGTGGACGCCTAGTTATTTGTGCATGAGGTCTGGTCGCGGCTCGCGCCGGGTACGCCACCCGTGTTTACGACCGATGGTCTGCAGCAGTATTATTACGCGCTGACCGCCCATTTCGGCCACTGGGTGACAGAAGTCGGTAAACGCTGGCCGGTCTGGCAGGTTGACCCGCGCCTGTTGTACGGCCAACTTCACAAAATTAAAGCGGGCTACACGCTCAAATATATGTACACCAAAGCGCTGTGTGGTACTCGCGCAGAATTGCGAGCTGCCCTACAGTCGCTGGATCTCACCGGCAAAATCATGACCGCCTACGTCGAACGCGTCAATCTTACCCTGCGCGAACACATTGCCCCGCTGTCGCGCCGCACCTGGTCGCTGGCTCAAGATGAGCAAAGCTTGTGGATGCACATCGAATGGGGACGCGCTTATTACCACTTCTGTCGCTATCACGAATCACTTCGCGTGCCAGCGACTTCGTCGAGACATTATCGATCGCGAACCCCTGCGATGGCGGCCGGTCTCGCCCGACGGCGCTGGCGCGTCAGCGACTTGTTGCTGATGCCGCTGCCACCTGCCTGATAGCGAAAAATAGGCACAATGCGCCTGGCAAAAACACGGCCGCACGTCTCACGGGGCGAATTTTGAGGTCAACCATGCCATTCGGGAGGGCACTTTGATTTATCCCCCATGTCTGCGAGCCAAACCCGAAACAGTTGGAGCGCCCCCGCGTTGCGTTCTGGCGGGAAAATGCTGCACAACAGCGCTTCTTTTTCGGCGATCGTCAACGGCGCATCGCTCAGCGACGATTCGTGATTGAGGGCGCGCTCCACGAACCTATATATATCCGTCGTGGCTGTTTTCACCCGTTCGATCAAATCTTCGGGCAAGTCGATGACAATCTGTTTATCACGGATTGCCGATGATTCCAATTTTACAGCGATTCGCTCTTTTCAGAAGGGCTGAGCGACATCACCCGCAGTCCCAGATTATTGCGGCGGAGCAAAGGACTCTGGTTATCGCGGGCTGCCGCGCGCGCATAGATCGTATAGTAATCCCACGCGCCACCTCGCGCCACACGCGACGATCCAGATGGCGCTCCGGGCGGGTTCTGATGCAAATTGCTATTATAAGAAGCGCTGTTGTACCAGTCCGCCGCCCACTCAAGCACGTTCCCCGTCATATCATATGCGCCCACCCAGCTCCGCCCATTCGGATAGGCATCAACGGGTGTCGTCCGTGCATGGCGTCGCTCGGTGTTGCAGCGATCTGGATCGTATTCGTCACCCCAGGGATAGATGCGCGATTGGGGGCCGCGCGCCGCGTATTCCCATTCTGCCTCCGTGGGAAGGCATCCGCCGCGCCATTTTGCATAGGCCGCCGCTTCAAACCAGGAAATTCCCACGCGTGGTTGATTGGGGTACAGAAATCCCTTGTAATCTTCTGGTGCGAGGATGTTTTCGCGTTCGCGCCAGACCCAGCCTTCGAGCGGCCATAGGTTCTGATTCTGATACCCACCATCGTTCAAGAAATCCGCATACATCGCATTCGTGACCGGGAACTGATCGAGCCAGTACGAGTGCGTGATTTGAACTTCGTGCGTGGGCTGCTCATTGTCTTGCGCGTCTGCATCATGCTTCGGGTTGCTGCCCATGATAAATGTCCCCGCTAGCACAAAAACCTGCTCAACACCATGCGTATCCGTGCGGATCGGGCTGAGCGCAGGTGGTGGTTTGAGCAGATCGTTTAGCGTCACGACGATGCCCGCCATATCCGTCTTGAAGTCTGGATCGGGACGAATCGTCGCCGACTGCCACCTTCTGAGCGCCACAATGGATTTTGGTAGGTCCGCCTCATCGGGCATCTTTGTGTCATTAATAAGGATAGGAAGCACCGGAATCCTGCGCGCAAGTGCCATTTCGATTTCGCGCCGCACATAATCGTCGGCGGCGTGCAAGCGCAAATTCCCGTGCTCATCGCGCATCCCAATCCATTCTGACCCGATGATCACCACACATATCGAACTTTTTGCCATTTCTTCTTCAAGTATTTTTTCAAAAAGGGTGCCAGACGGGATGCCCGTCACATCCCTGAATATTTCATCGGGATTGAACGGCCCCAGCGGCACGATCAGGTTTTCGTGGATGCGATCGGTTACGTCTGCACTGTCTTGGCGCCGATAGTTGATAAAGATTTTCATGAGCAGTAATTCACCTTGTGCATGGCGGGTTTTTGCGCGGCAGATTATACGATGTTTGAGTGGGTTTGGTAGAGGCGACTGACTGCCGCGTCCTTCTGAATCCCGAATTCAGGTTCAAGCATCCCGCTTCCACAAACAGGGTGATTGCAAAGTCACAGAACCTCACCTCCCAACCCCCTCTCCGCACGCAGCGAGGGGGAGTTAGCGCGCCGTTGCCCCTCCGCCGTAGACAAGGAGGGGCTGGGGTGCTTTGAGGGCTGCGACTTTGCAATCGCCCTGCTTTGTAGTGGCGCGACCTGCCCCATACTCCCAAATCTCGTTACCGATGCCCCTTCCCGGTATCTCTATTGCTTGAATATCATTTCTATTTGGCTTATGAAATTCACTGTGACTCTATTAACGCTTGAGAACAGTAAACCCCTGATAGGAGAGCCGTTTTCACACACACATCCCGCTTCCACAAACTTGAGCCTACTGCCAGGACGCTAAATGCGTTATGATCGATGGGTTGTGTCCTGGTACGTGTTGAGGTTAATGTGTCGAAGAAGTCTCGCCTGGAAAAATCACTCATGCCCGTCGCTCCCAATAGCGCGCCCGAAGCCCTTGAATCACCGGCGGCGCTCGCCGTTGTCTCGGAAGCCGAATCCATCGAATCGATCGAGGCCGTCGCGCTCAGCCATGTTGAACCCGCCGCGACCGACTCGAAGCGGAGCGGAGCGCCCATTGTCCTGACGGCGGAAGGCGTCCGCAAATCCTATGGATCGGTCGAGGCGCTGCACGGCATCGATTTTGTGCTGCGGGCAGGCGAGCGAGTCGCCTTGATCGGGCCGAACGGCGCAGGCAAATCGACGCTGCTCAACTGTCTGGCGGGCTGGCTGCCGATGGAAAAAGGCGAAGTGACTGTGTGCGGTGCATCACTGACGCGTGAGGAGCAACGGGCGCGCGCGGCGCTCGTCATGTTGCCCGATACGCCGAATTTTTACCAGAGCCTGACCGCCTGGGATCACATGTTGATGGTCGGGCGCTTCCACGATCTGGAAGATGTCGAACCCGCCGCCGAATATTTGCTCGATTCGCTCGGCTTGTGGGCGGTGCGCAAAAATTACCCGTCCACCTATTCGCGCGGCATGAAATACAAGCTGGGTTTGGCGCTCGGACTGTTGATCAACCCGAAGGTCGTTCTGCTCGATGAGCCGACCGCCGCGCTCGATCCGCTCAGTGCGCGCGTGCTGTGGCGGCTGCTCGACGAGTTTCAGCAGGAAGATGGCGGTGCCGTTCTCTTGAGCAGCCATCAGGTCGAATTGAATACGCCGGGCATCGATCGCTTCTTTTTGATGCTCAATGGCAACAAAATCGGCGATGATACCCCACACCGTTGGCGCACGCGCTATCATCTGCCTGATACGGCCACCGTCGCCAGCGTGTTTACGGCGGCGATCGAAGAATTCACGACGCTGCACCCGGAAGTCGCGCAGTGATCGCGCGCGCGGAATCTAATATGGGTGTCCCATGATTAAATTCGAGATCACGCTCGGCGGAATGCTGAACAGCATCGTCACGTTGCGGCTGCGTCAACTGCGCTGGACAATGGCTTATTGGGCGCGCGCCTTCGGATTGCTGCCCTCGTCCGGCAAGTGGACGGAGCGGATCGCCTTCGTGTACATCTATCTGCTGATTATCGGGCTTATGTCCCCTACGCTGGTGAGTCTGCTCAATGGCATTTACGTGCTCGAAACGAAAGCGGTACCCGCCTTCCGCGTCAGTCTGATCTATCAGACGATCCCAATATTTGTCGCTCTGATCAGCTTCTCCCTGATCGTGCTGCCATGGCGTGCCTGGATGCTGCGCTTGACCTTCGGCGACATCACGTATCTGGCGTCGTCGCCCTTCGATCGGCGCATTCTGGCGATCTGGCGCTTCGTCGAGATGCCGCTCACTTTCGCCGCACTCAGCTTGATTCCGTTCGCGGTGCTGGCGACTTTTCTCACAGGCGGCTCGATCTTTGCGAGCGCGGTGCTGCCCACGATTGCGCGCGCAGCACTGGCCTTCTTGCTGTGGTCCGTGCCAATGTTGGCGCTTGGCTGGCATCTTTCGCTGCAAGAGTTTTTGCACGCACCACCGCCGGGCAGCGTCCGCGTGATCGGGCGACTGAGCGTGATCGTGGCGGCATTGGTACTGCTCGTTTTTGCGCCGGAAGTCTTGATGTGGCCGGGACGTTTGATCGTGCTGCTGGCGCGCGGTGAGGCGAACTGGGGCTGGCCGCTGCTGATCACTTATGCGGTCGTCGGCGTGATTATGGTCGGGTTGGTTGCGCGCGGTTTGTCGATGACGCGGGCGGGCGCGGGTTCCGAGATTTTCGCGCGTATCCAGCAGGCGGGCTTTATGATCTTCCTCGATCGCCAGTTGCTCGTATCGATCCTGGGCGAGGCGCGCACCAATCGCAGTCGCGCGGTTGGCGTGCTGCCCAATGCTACGGGTATTCTGACAATTCCTGCGCGGACGGCGTTGTACTATCGGCGCCAATATGGACAGGCGATCCAACTGGCGCTGACCGGATTCTTCCTCGGCGCGATAATGATGGTGTGGCAACCAACTGCCAACGATGCGCTGTTGATCGTGGCGACTTCCGTACTGCTGGTGATCTTCCTGCCCGCGAACATGGCGCGTGTATTTCGTGCGGATATGGCCGTGCCGTTCGTGATGCAGTTTGCGCGGCAGCCACTCCGCAGTCGTTTATTGGCATCGAGCATCGTCCCGTGCGCGCTCGTGCTCGTCGGAATGATCCCCCTCGTGGTCAGCCTGAATCCACTGCTACCGAACTGGGCGTGGGGCGTGATCCCGGTCGTTTGGGTGCTGACATTGGCCGGGCACGCCGACATTGTGAGCAAAGGAAGCGGCTCGGCACAGCGCGACTTTCTGGCGATCATCGTGGGTGGCGCGGCGGTATTTTCGGTGCTGTGGTTCGGCGTAACCAGCGGCGGCGGCCTATTCGCGCTGTTTCAAGGGATCATCGTCGCGGCCAGTGCGACAGTCGGACTGCTGCTGTTCGCCGATGTCAAACATGGCGGCGCGGGTATGGCAGCCATGCCTCCCCCCGAACCGCCCGCCAAACCGACGATAAAGTCATCAGCCAAACCCACATCGAAGTCGCCCGGCAAGCCACCCTCCCGCAAACCCGCCGCACAGCGGTAAGCGGACGCCTCTGATTGGTTCAGGGACGGGCGAACCCGATGTGGTCGCCCGTGATTGCGTCCGACTCCCCTCGCTGTTACAAAGGGGAGGGGAGCCGGGGGGTTAGGTTCTTTGACGGAGAGGCGGTCGGGGTGAATCACGCCGTCGCAGTTGCACCTTCGCCGACGGCGGGTTCTGTCTCGGCTTTGGGCGCGGCATCCTCGAAGGTCACGACGCGGAAACCTTCGGCATATTCCATATCCTTGCCCTTCGCGCTTTCTTCCGCCGCTTTCCGCATCCGGTCAGACGGATCCCAGTCTTTCATCTGACTTTTGTGTTGGCGCAGCGCCTCAATTTTGAGATCGATCGTATCACTGATATTGACGAAGGTGGTGGCGTCGTCCCAGGAGGTGATGTAGACCTTGTAGGGTTTGTGCGCGGTCAGCCCCTCGGCCTCAAGCTCCTCGAACAGATTGGGTTGTCCGGCAGCCGGGAAGATCGCATCGACGGTCGCCAGCGCGGCTGCCCGATGATCGGGGTGATTGATATAGCCATCGCCCACCCACAGCGCCTGCGGATCGCCCGTGATCACGGTGTCCGGACGGAAGCGCCGAATCTCCCGTACCAACTTCTTGCGGAGTTCCAGCGTCGCCTCCAACATGCCATCCGGCTCGCGCAAGAACACAACGTTGGTCACACCCACGACGGCGGCGGCGGCGCGCTGTTCGGCCTCACGGATTTCGGTGGCGCGCGCTTTGGTCATTCCCGGCTCGGCAATTCCCACGTCGCCGCTGGTACACAGCACATAACACGCCTCCGCACCCAGCTTTACCCAATGCGCGATGCTGCCCGCGCAGGAAAAATCGATGTCGTCGGGGTGGGCAACGATCGCCATCACGCGCTTGGGAACGTAAGTTTGATTGCCAGTCATTTTGAATTTCTATCCTTGTGAAAATGCACGCGGTCTGAGCTTAGAAGACGGGACGCGCCGAAATTATACGGCGAAGCCGCGTGCAAAACACGGCACAGCGTGCCCGCTATGGGGCGATTGCCTGAAGGTTCATGGATCAGACGAACGCGGCAGGACGGCATCGCTACAAAAGATACCGCCCTTGTGGGGACGCGGCCCGCCGCTCCGCCAGGGGTCGGGGATATGGGTTCAGCGATTCAGCTTGGCCGCCAACGTTGCGATCTCCCGCGCCGGTGCGATTCCGAGCTGCGTGGACAAGCGCCGATTCAGGTTTTCATACTGCGCCAGCGCCGCCTTCTTTTCGCCGCGCTCCGCGTACAACCGCATCACTTGCAGGTACAAGTCCTCGCGCAGTGGCGCCTCATTGATGGCGCGCATAAAAAACATCAAGGCCTGATCGTTATCTTTGCGGTGCTGGAAAATGCGTGCCAAACCGATCAATGCCCCTGCGTAGCCTTCGCGCAGGATTTTGCGCCGCTCGACGATCCACGCGGTTTTTTCCTCGAACAAAAAGGGATGGCGATACAGGTGGATAGCACGTTCCCACGCGCTCACACTTTCGTCGCCCTGTGCCGCATCGGCCTCGCGCAGCGCCCCTTCAAAATCCGCCACATCGTAATGTAGGCGAACTTGTTCATTGATCATGTAATGGCGGTCGGAATAATCGGTGGCGTCGCAACCGATCGTCTCGTTCATCTTCCGCTTGGTAACATGAAAGACGTTGGTCGCTTCACGGATCGGCAAATTCGGCCAGAAGGCTTCAAATATCGCCAAACGGCTGACGGGACCGTGATCGAGCAGAAAATAAAACAACCTGCGGGTGAGCGGACCATCCCACCGCGACACCACTCGACCCTCATACCAGACTGCGCCTTGGCCGAGCGCGTATACCTCCATTCGCTGATCGGCATCATCTGCTTTCGGCACGCCTTCCTGTCCACCGGCCACTTCCGCCGTGCCGCGTCCAATCAGCGCGCTCCAGACCGAATAATTCAGTTCGCGGGCATTGATAACGACGTGCGATGCTGCCGTCAGGCTGCCGACCAGTCCGGTGATCCACTCTGACGGATCGACGGGGATATGATCGTATTCGTCGAGCACCAAAATTTCGACGCCTGCTTTTGTCAATGCCTTGCCGAGCGCACGCCCCGCGTCCTGATCGGTCTCGCCCACATTTCCACGACCCGTCGCATACCCCTGCGCCGTGAGCGCCTCGATAACATGTCCGCTGAGCACGGGGAAAGTAATGTCTGCCTCGGTCAGCGCATAATAGGCCGCACCGGGGTTGGCGAGGTACGGCACGATCACGGCGTTACGATTATTATCGCGCGGTGAAACGAGGGTGATCGGTTTTAAATTGTCCTTCGTTCCTACGTTGGTTGGTGCTGCCGATCGTGTGATGACCATAATTTGCTCCTCAGCTTATCCCTAAATGAAGTAGTGCGATAACAGTTGAAAATCCTGCATGTATACCACGCTTTTCGACAGACGTGCGAATACCGTCAAGTTTCTATAAGTTAACACGATCATTTAGGCGTTTATGTTATAATATGGGATCAAAGGGGGTAGATTCGGCACGATTGGAGAAGTTGTGGCACAGGTTTTTGATAAATCGATAAAATGCCCGTTATGCATGACTCGTTTGATTGACACTTTTACGGGCACGATAGGTCGCCGTGCCTACAAGGATCGCGGTATTTGTAGGTATGAGGGCCAAGTGCATATTCTTTTCGCCCACCACCAATACTAAATTGCGATCGACTGATTTAAGAGTATAGTGGAAACTCGCCGGCGTTAGCAATAGCAACGTAACCGCACTGAAACCACTCATAATGGGAGACTCTACTCGCCTCAATATAGCGAGTTTGCACGCGTTCTACAGTTGAGCCGACAATATTTTATCGATCTCTCTTGCCATCAGATCGAATTTGAGGTAAACTAACGTTAGTTCGTTTTTGCCCGCAGCCGATTTTGTGTCGTGAGGTATCTATGAATGTCGCTATCACCAGCTTGAGCCATCCCCACTTTGCTGATGAGGATCATCAGACTTGGGCGACTTTGTATGCCCGTCAGCTACCGCTCGTCCAGGAGAACGCCTGCCAGTTATACCTGAATGGCCTGCCGCGCCTCGCCCTCGATCCGTTGCGCTTGCCCGATCCCGATGTCTACAGCACGCGACTCAAGGCGATGACGGGTTGGACATTGGGTGATGCGCAGGGCGCGTACCTCGGCGCAACGGAATGGTTCGAGCACTTGGCTGAGGCGCGTTTTCCGGCCACGAATTACATTCGCCGACCGCATGAAATCGAATTTACGCCGATGCCCGACCTGTTCCACGAATATTTCGGCCACCTTGCCTATTTCACCGATCCCGATTTTGCCGATACGGCGCAGATGTTCGGCCCTTTATACCTGAGTGCGAATAAGCGGCAGCAGTCGGAGATCGCGCGGATGTGGTGGTTCACCACCGAGTTCGGGCTAATCCGTGAAAAGGGTGCGGTCAAAATCTTCGGCGCAGGATTGATGTCGTCGCCCGGCGAATTGCAGCACGCGCTCGATCCCGCCACGCCGCGCTTCGATTTCGATATTCGGCGCGTGGCCGAGACGGCCAGCGCACCCTATGGCTATCATGAGGCGTATTTCATCATCGATGATGTCGCGCATATCCGCCGAATCCTCGTCGATTACGCGCGGATGGAAGGCTTGCCGACGCCCGATGTTCCCAACCACTGAGCGGGATTTTGGGACGACGCAAATCGGTCATTGGCGGCTACAATCTACACCAGCGATTTTGACGGCTGGAGATTTTTTATGACCGATACCGTGCAGACCGAAAAATTATTGATCGAAAAACAGGATGGTGTGGCGACCTTCACCATCAATCGTCCAAAAACCAAAAATGCCGTAGACGCCGAGACGATGTTGATGCTCGGCGAAGCCGTGCGTGCCTGCGATGAATACGGCGACACGCGCGTCATCGTGATCACCGGGGCCGGTGGCGCGTTTTCATCCGGCGCGGACATCATGGCGGCGACCCAATCGGCAGTTTCGCCCGCCGCTGCGATTTCGGTCTTGACCGATGCCTATGCGCCAACCCTGCAAGCGATTCGCGCTTGTCCCTGGCCGGTAATCGCGGCGGTGGACGGCATAGCCGCCGGGATCGGTTGCGATCTAGCGCTCACCTGCGATCTTCGACTGGTATCGGAGCGCGGTGCGTTTGCAGAACTATTCATCCGCGTCGGCCTCGTGCCCGATGGTGGCGGGACGTATCTGTTGCCACGCCTCGTCGGGCTTGGCAAAGCGCTCGAAATGATGTTCACGGGCGAGACGGTCGGCGCGCAAGAAGCGCTGGCGCTCGGATTGGCGAATAAAGTCTATCCGACCGAGACCTTTTACGAGGATGTGCGCACCTACGCCTCGAGGCTCTCGAAGCAATCACCATTGGCGCTCGTGCGTGGCAAGCGTGCGATGTTGGCCGCGCTGCATGATCCGTCACATGCCGCAGCGATGGCGCGTGAAGCCACCTATCAGCGCGAAATCTTCGAGAGCGAAGACGGTTTCGAGGGATTCCGTGCATTTATGGAGAAGCGCCCACCGCAATGGAAAGGCCGCTGATTTTTAGCGCATTTGGATGGAAATGCGGGTAATATAGGGCGCGATTCGGTCGTACTCCGCACAGGAAATCAGCGACCTGTTGATCGTAACCGTATCTCTCTGTCTGCCATGACCCGCACAGGGTATCGGCTTGTTTTTTGGCCGCCCATCAGGACTCCGGCTGCGACGATGCGCCGTGAGTCTTGATGAACGCCGCTGCTTCGGCAAATACGCGCTCGTGCTCCACGTCGTTGGTCAGAATGTGATCGCTCGTGGTCAGCCGCACTCTATTCACATCCTGGCTGCTGACGCCCGCTCCTATAACCTCCGCATTGGCAATGGCAACCGTCTGATCGCCTTCGGAATACATCAATAAAAGCGGCACGGTGATCGCGCTCAGGCGACGGCCCACCTCGCGTTGCAAAGCGAGCAGTTCCGCCAGCCCATTCATGGTGAACTGACCATGATAGGTGACGCGCCCCGTGATCGGTTCGCCGCGCTCACGCTGCATTTGCTCGATCCGCTCGCTGAGTGCGCCGGGTTTGCCATCGGCGGGGACGTAGCGTATCGCATAACGCAGATACGGTGTCATGTGCATGATCCGTTGCGGCAGGCTGAGCGGCGCGGCCATGATAACCGCGCCCGCCACTGGTTCATTGGCTGCCAATAGCAGCGCTAACAAACCACCCATCGACAAGCCGAGCACAAATACCTGATCACAATCGCGGCGCAGCAGGTGATAGCCATCGAGTGCCGTGGCATACCAATCCTGCCAACGGCTGCGCGCCAAATAATCGGGGTGAATCCCGTGTCCGGCCAAACGCGGCACATAGACCGTCGCACCCGCCGCCGCCAAATGCTCGCCCAGCCACATCACCTCTTGGGGCGAGGAGGCCAGCCCGTGCAAACACAAACAGCCGACTCGTCCGCCGGGTATAAAACGTGGCTCCGCGCCCCGTAAAAGCTGAACACTCATCGTTGTTTTTATCCTGTATCTTCATGACTGTCCATCACAAATCCTGCTCTATTTTTGCACAGGGTTCGCGTGTCCGCTATAATGCGCGCGTTTGATTCGTTTCAGTCTTTTCAGAATCAGGAGTCGTCATGCCTGCCGGAGTCGAAGCGCAGATCGTTCATACGCTGACCAGCGTCGTGCAAAGTATCGGTTGGGTGGGTATCTTTTTGATCATGGCGCTCGAAAGCGCGAATATTCCGATTCCGTCGGAAGTCACGATGCCGTTGGCGGGGTGGCTGCTCGTCCAGCAGCGTGGCGGCACGGCACTCGAAGCGATCCTCCTCGGCGGCCTGATCGGTGGCCTGGGTTGCTTATTCGGTTCGATCGTCAACTATGGCGTGGGCATGTACGGTGGCCGCCCGTTCGTCACCCGCTACGGCAAATATCTGCTGATCAACCACAGTGACATCGAGCGCGCCGATAAATGGTTCGCACGCTGGGGCGATTGGGCAGCCTTCTTGTCGCGGCTGCTGCCCGTCGTGCGGACGTTCATTTCGTTTCCGGCGGGGATGTTGCGCGTGAATTTCGTGCGCTTCTCGATCTTGTCATTCATTGGCTCATTTATCTGGTGTGGAGCGCTGGCGTTGGCAGGCTTCCTGGCGGGTGATAACTACGAGCAAATTCGTGCGGTGATGCGTCCCTTCGATATTCCGATCGTACTGATCTTGGTCGTGTTGGTGGCCTATTACATTTATCGGCATATTCGTCATGCGCGCGCCGGAGCCGAGCCGACCGCCTGACACTCGCCCGAATCCTCGCCCATTTTCTGACCCCTCCTCCAAACAGGGATGAGGGGAATTTCCCCCCGCGCGCGGTATACTCTCCGCTATGACTGAATCGATCACCATTGATCGCTGCTACTGCGAAGATAAAGCGTTCGCCACGCTGATCGAGATCGCCCGCGCCGAGCATCTCGATCTGGCCGGACTGGCCGCGCATGAAGGCTGTGGCACGCACTGCGGTTGGTGCGTCGCCTATGTGCGGCGCGCGCTTGCCACTGGACAAACGACCTTTCATGATTTGCTCGCCAAAGAAAGACTCGACTCGTCGCCCGCGCCTGAAATTTTAGGAGAACCGTTACCGTGACCCCTTATGAATATGCCAGCGCCCAGCACGACGCCTTTTTGAACGAACTCAAAACGCTGCTCAAGATGAAGTCGATCAGCACGCTCAAAGAGCACGACGACGATACCGCCCGCACCGCCCAATGGCTCGCCGATCATCTGCACCACATCGGCATGACGACGGTTTCCGTGTTCAAGACGGCGGGACATCCGATCGTCTATGCGGAGTGGCTCAACGCCCCATCTGCGCCGACCGTGCTGATCTACGGCCACTATGATGTACAACCCGCCGATGCCGACCCGCGCGATCCCTGGCTTTCGCCCGCCTTCGAGCCAACCATCCGCGACGGCTATTTATATGCGCGTGGGGCTGCCGATGACAAAGGCCAAATTTTCGCGCAGATCAAGGCCGTCGAGTCGTATTTCAAAAGCGATGGCAGCCTGCCGATCAATATCAAGTTTTTGATCGAGGGCGAAGAAGAAGAAGGCTCAATCAACCTGGATCGCTTCATCGAGACACATCAGGATTTGCTGCGCGCCGACGCCTGCGTGATCTCCGACTCGCACATCCTGGCAACCGATCGCCCGATGATCGTGTATGCGCTGCGTGGGCTGGCCTATACCGAGATCGAAGTCATCGGCCCCAAAGCCGATCTGCACTCCGGCGCATATGGTGGCGTCGTCTACAATCCGGCGCAGGCGTTGTGCGAGATCATCGCGGGCTTGCATAATCCCGATGGCAGCGTCAATATTCCCGGCTTCTACGACAAAGTGCCGCCGATCGCCGCCGCCGAACATGAAGCGCTCGAAAAACTGCCCTGGACCGATGAGGAGTTTTTCGCCGAAACGGGCGTACCCGTCGCCTGGGGCGAGCCGGGTTACTCGCGCCGCGAACAGGTTGGTCGCCGTCCGACGCTTGAAGTGAACGGTATCGTGGGCGGCTTTATCCAGGCTGGCTCGAAAACGGTATTGCCGTCGCGCGCGCTGGCAAAGGTAAGTTGTCGGCTGGTCGGCGATCAAGACCCGCACGAGATTTTCGACCTGCTCAAAAAGCGCGTCGCAGAACTCACGCCTGCCGCCGTCCGCAGCGAAGTGCGCCTGCTCAACTGGGGATTCGGCGCGACCGTCGATATTCAGTCGCCGGCGATGGAAGCCGCCGTCGCCGCCTATGAACGCGGATTCGGCGCAAAGCCGATTTATCTGCCCGAAGGTGGATCGATCCCGGTCGTGGCGACGCTCCAAAAGACTTTCCATATCCCCGTTTTGATGATCGGGATGGGCTTGCCCGATGATAATCTGCACGCCCCCAATGAACGCTTCAAGTTGGAGCACTTTCACCGGGGTATCGATACCGCGATCGCGCTGCTCGAAAAGCTGGGCACGATGTCGCCGGAGCGCGTGCGTGGCTGATAGTTGCGACGTAATTTGAGGCGAATGATCCCATGCTGTTGACCCGGCTCGAACTTCGTAACTTCTTGGCCTATCGCGCGCCCGCGCCGCTCGTCTTCGATGGCATCGGGTTAGCCGTGCTCAGCGGCGTCAACGGCGCGGGGAAGACATCGCTGCTGGATGCGGTGACATGGGCGCTGTGGGGTACGGCGCGCGCCCGCACCGACGACGAATTGATTCATGTCGGCCAAAAAGATATGTCCGTCACCGTCGATTTTATGCAGGATGGCCGCGCCTTTCGCGTCATTCGCAAGCGGGTACGCGGCGGCAAGGCGTCGCTCGATCTGTTCGCCGACGATCCGGCGTTCGGTTGGCGATCGGTAAATGAGGGATCGATCCGCGAAACGCAGACGCGCATCATCCACCTACTGCACCTCGACTATGAGACGTTCGTCAACTCGGCATTCTTGCAGCAGGGCAAAGCCGATTCGTTTACGCTCAAAACGCCCAGCGAACGCAAAAAAATCCTCGCCGAAATCCTCGGCCTGAACCGTTGGGCAGATTACGAGGTCGCGGCAAAGGCGGAGATCACCCGGCTTCTTGCCGCTCAACTGGTGCTTCGGACGCAGATTCAGTTTTACGAGAGCGACGAAAAAAACGAGCCGCAACTGCTGCTTGACTTGGATGCGGTCAGAACGCGCGAAGTTGCCGTCCATGAGGCACGACTCGCCGCGGAAGAACGCTATGAGGCCGTCAACGGCAGCGCCGATAAACTGCGAGGCGCGCGCGAAGCGCTTGCTGCATTCGAGGCGGCGGTCAAAAGCAAAGAAGGCGATCTCAAAACGGTAAATGAAGAGATCGATCGGCAGGGGCGCGACTATGATACCTGTGCGCGTCTGATCGGCGAGCGGGACTCGATCGATCAGGGCTATGCGGAATTGGAGCAGGCGCGCCAACTGGCCGATGAACTGACCGATCGCTTGCAACAGAGCCGTGAAGCGGAGCGGCAGGCGAGCGAACTGGCGCGGCTGATCGATGCGGAGCGGGCCGGGTTGGAAAATTCAGCGGCGCGTTGGCGCGATCGACTGACACAAGCCGAACGAATCGCTATGCAGGGCGAACAGGCTGCCCACGAACTGAGCGCGATCGAAGACCAGATGGCGGCGTTCGAGGTGCGCCGTCAGGAGCGTGAGCGAGTCAGCGGGGAAATAGCTAAATTGAGCGGCGAGCGCAACGGCCTGACCACGGTCAACGAGGCGCTGCGGGTGGAAATGGACGACATCCAAAATCGGCTCGTCGTACTGCGCTCGGGCAATGGCGACGCAATGTGCCCCGTGTGCCGTCAACCACTCGATGACGCCCACAAAGATGATCTGGTGCTCCACTTTCAGGACGATGGCAAAGTGCGCGGCGATCAATTTCGAGCGCAAAAAGGGCGCATCAAAGCGATCGAAGGGCAGATCAAAGAGCACGAAAGCACGTTGCGCACCCTTGATATTGAACTGCGCCGCCTCGATATGCTCAAAATGCAGGCAGGCGAAATTGCCAATGCCCTCGCCAACGCGCAGGCCAGCGCCGCCCAGGCACAAGAGGCCGCCGCCGAACTCGGCGCGATTGAGGCGATCCTGAATATGGAAAATTATGGCGGCGAACTGCGCGCGCAACTGGCCGCCATCCACAACGAAATCGCGGCGCTCGGTTACGATGCGGGTATCCACTCGCAAACACAGCGCTCGCTCAAGCAATTGAACGCCTTCGCCACGCGCAAACAAGCACTCGAAACCGCGATCGCACGGCTGCCCGAACTGGAAGCGACGCTGGCGACAGCCTACGAACGGCGTGATCGCTGGTCGGCAGAGCGGGATGCGGCGCGCCTCAGTGCCGAGGAAATGCGCGCGTTGATCGAGGCGCTCAAAGCGCGGGCCACCGAAGAAAAGCTGCGTAAAGATGAAGTCGCGGCCCGCCGCCTGGATGAAGCGCGCGCCATTGAAGATCGCATCTCGATCGACCAAAAGCTGAAATCGATCGATGATGGACGTGTTCACCGCGACGAGTTAGAACAAAAGTGGTCGATCGATGAAGAGCGCCGCATCATTCATGAACAACTCCGCGAGGCGTTCGGCAAAAATGGCGTCCCGGCCATGATCATCGAGGCAGCGATTCCCGAATTGGAAAACGCCGCCAATCAACTGCTGAGCCGCATCACCGATGGTCGAATGCACGTCCGCATGGACACCCAGCGCGAAAAGAAAACGGGCGGCCAAGCCGAGACGCTCGATATTTTGATCAGCGATGAACTTGGCACGCGCGATTATTCGCTGTACAGCGGCGGCGAAGGTTTCCGCGTGAATTTCGCGGTGCGGGTGGCGCTCAGTCAATTTTTGGCGAAGCGGGCGGGCGCGCAGCTACGCACACTGTTCATCGATGAGGGCTTCGGCTCACAGGATACAGAAGGCCGCGAACGGCTGCTCGAAGCGATCAACGCCATCAGCGGCCAGTTCGAGCTGATCCTGGTGGTGACGCACATCGACGAACTGCGCGAGGCGTTCCCGGTTCACATCCGCGTCAGCAAGGGCAGCGACGGCTCCACAATCGACGTGCTGTGAGGATCGCGTTACCCTATTCACAACAAATCGAAGTCGATTTAGTGATAATTGCCTGCTTGCAATTGAAACAAACACTTAGGCCATTCCAGAGAAAAGCATATCCCAGGGATCGAATGGATTCCGACGTATTCCGACTACGAGAGCAAAACAATATGGGCATCCTGTGGACGATGGAATACCTATTTTTCTGGAATGGCCTAAGAGAAATTATTCGACGCCTCAAAGCTGTATATGAAGACACAGGAAGCGAAGACCTTAGGCAGATTATCGCTATGACCGAGGAATTACAATATTCTCAGGGGGACAAAGAAGAACATTGGCGTTCCGAGGAACTTTTGGAAGCCTTCGCCAATATCGATAATCTTCCCCATTCCGTGCGTACTTGGTTACTCACCATGCGCGAAGATGAATTGAAGCCTTGAAACAGGAGTTTCCTATGAAAGACATGCACTATATCAGCAGTGCAGGTATGGTTACCATATTGCTTCAACAACTCGCCATGCAACAACAACTGATCGAAACTCAACAAAAACTGATCGAGGTTCAAAAGCAAAATGCCGCACTTGAACGCAAGATCAATTCTTTGACGCCCAAAACTCCCAAAGATGCGTCGGTGTTCTGGCATCTGAACTCGGATGGTGTTTCTTCCGAAGAAGCTGCCCGATCGAATGACCTTATCACCGTGACTCAGTTTTACGAATGGGTCAGGAATTTCGGCAAGAAATATATCAGACCTTACGTCAATCCAAAGGTCTATACTGAGTGTATGAATCAGATGACGCGCGGATTGGCGCACCATATGACTGTCCTAGAAGTCACCCAAATGATATCGCCCCCATCGGGCAAGAACGGCTCAGGCTCAGTCCTGAACGATTAGTTCGTTGAGCAACGCCTGAACCTTCGCGGCGATCGTGTTCATGGCCGCCTCGCTGACGCGCGCTTCTGGCGGTGCGTCCAGATACTTGAAGACGTTCGGACCCCGATAATCATCCGGCAGATCGGCCATGCGCGGCACGATGTGGAAATGGACGTGGGCATGACCCGCCGCCTCCGCAAACTGAACCGCATACGTCTTGGTGCAGCCCGTCGCAGTTTTGAGCGCCACCGAAACCTTGTGAATCAGCGTTCCCAATTCGGCGGCCTCAGCTTCGGTCATTTCGTCGAGAGCGGCGATGTGGCGGCGGGCGATCAAAACCAGCCAGCCGGGTAACGCGCTGTTATAGCTGTGTACCACATCCCAATAGGGCGTCCGATGGATGCGATCCCAAAGCGGCACATCGCCCGTATCGCGGCGCGCCATCAGTTCGCAGGTGAGGCATTCAGAAGTCATCGGATGATTCCTTTTATCTGCGCACCGTATACGCTGCCCATGCGGATTCCTCAGCCACGCAACGGTTTTTTTTCAGGCTATCCTAGATCAGTCAACAAGTTTATGTTTTTTCAGTGTTTTGCTCCGGGGAAGTTTTATGATGACGGTCGTGCCCTTTTCTTCGACACTTTCAACCACGATGCTGCCACCGTGAAGATTGATAATCTTCTTTGAAATACTCAGTCCCAAGCCCATGCCTGCCTTACCCGCCGAATGCGTTCTGGCCTCATCTGCCCGAAAGAATCGGTTGAAAATGTACGGTAATTTATCGGCTCCGATGCCCGTCCCAGAATCACGGATAGCAAGGATAATCTGTTCAGCCTCCAGGCCGGCGTTGATTTCCAGGGTGCCGGCTTCAGCGGTGAACTTGATTGCATTTTCCAGCACTTGGTCGATGGCCTGCGTGAGATACTCCTCATCAGCCTCAACTATGAGAGGTGCTGTCGTCGCAGCGAAGATCAGGTGTTGGCGCTTCTTTGCAACGGCTGGTTGTGCCCGTTCGACGAGCGCACATAGCATTTGACGTATATCCACGGTCGTCATAACCAACTCTGCCACATCATCGAGTTGAGACATCTCGAGCATCGTCAGCAGCAGCTTTTCCAGTTCGCCCACCGAGCGCGTGACAGATGCTAAGGTTTGCTGATCGTCCGGCCCCAGGATACGGCTCAACCGATACAAAGGGAGTCGTATATTCGTCAGCGCGGTGCGTAAATCGTGCGACGTATTGCCCAAAAATTGACGCAGCACATCGACCTGATGCTGCTCCATGAGCAAGTCCATTCGGTCGCGTTCCTGCTGCTCGCGTCGAATATAATAGGTGACCCCGATGATGATGAAATTTACAGCATACACGGTAACTATCGCCAAATACGGATTGGAGAAATAGTCGGCTTGCCCCAATGGGGATAGGCCAGTGGCGCTGAGCACGATCCACGTATATGCGCCAAGATTGAGCGCAACGCCGATCGCAATATCGCGCCAGTTGTCCAATACCAAGTCGAACAACAGCGTGAACATCACGTTAAACATCACGGTTCCAGGCGACCAATAGGCGCGCGACGGATCAATGAGAATTAATACAATCGACATGACTAAGCATCTGCCCGCCAGACGCACGTTTCCTCGATACAAAGCAGCGAGTATGAACGCCATGAGCGCATAGGCAAACCCGTACCAGAACAAGGATTCCGATGTGCTCGTCCGCGACAAGTTATCAAAGACCATCATGGTCGAGAAGTAGGCAAAAGCAACAAACACGACAACGCGAATCGCGCGTTCGCGGAAGACCTGACTCGGCTGGCTTGACTTCGACTCAAAAAATCGCGTCACAACCAACGGCGACCAACTTTTCATCAATTTTGCGCCCATCCCGATAATTCCCTGTTCGCGTGCAATGCCCCACAGATCATTTTATATGAGGGATATCGCTGGCGGCATCACAATTGCATCGCAAGGTTTGGTGAGGCGAAATCAGAAGTTAGCCCAGATGAAGCTCCCCCCATGATTGGGGAGAGCAATTGGAAGTCAACGAAAGCCGTTTAGGGGGCGTAGCGCACGATCACGAACACCGCCGTTGTGCGCGCCGGGACGGTAAACGTGCCCGTCGCCACATCGAACTTCGCGCCTTTCAGCACCGGATCGACGGAATCGGCTTGGACGGGGTGCAGCATGAACGCCTTGCCCGCGAAGTCCGCATTCGTGAACGCCTGATCTTTGGGCGTCGCGTTGACAATCGCCACGATCTGCGCAAAGTTCGGATCGAGCGACCCGGCCTCATCGGTCAAGCTCATTATGATCACGCCCGGAATCTGATCCGCGCCCGTGTTGTAGAACTTGACGCGATCCTGCACATCCTTCGCCGTCGTCAGCCGGAACAGCGGCGAACTCTTGCGAATCCTGAGCATCTCCTGGAAGTGCGCAACCGCGAACTGAATATCGGCGGGCGATGGTTTGAGCGCCGGATTCGCCAGCAGCGGCTTCATCAGCGGCCAGTTGGCTTGATTGTCGGAGGCGGGTGGCAGCCCGACTCCGAAATTGTCCGACTGATAGGTGAAGTCGAGCTTGTTGAACCAGTCGCCGGCATTATAGCTGTTACCGTCCAGCGATTTGGAGCGCAGCATATCGTCGCCCGCCAGGAAGAACGGCACGCCTTGCGAGAGCAGCGGAATATCGACGCCGAGGTTCATCATCCGCATACGCGCTTTGATGTCCGCGTCGGCGGGCGCTTTCATCTGGATGGCGTCGAACAGGGCTTGGTTATCGTGCGCGGAATCATAGACGATATTCTCTTGCGGCAGCAGCGTATAACCCGCGCCCTGGCCGTTGTAGTCGAGTCCCGCGCCCGTGATCGTCTTGCCCGCCGCGTCGATGAAGCTGTACGTTTTCAGGTTTCCCGCCATGCCCAGCTTGATCAAATCTTCATCATGCAGCAGTTTCGCTTTTTGGGCGTCGGCTTTCCCCTGATCGAACGCGCTCGGATCGGTGAACAAACCAGTCACGAAGCCTTGCGCACGCAGATCATCGAACGGGCTGCCACCACGCGCCGCATCCCGCAGCCGATCATTGAAGGTGCCGATGCCCGTCCCGGCGACGTTGGCTTGCGTGGCATTGGTGCCGCGCGCATTCAGAGCAACCTCGCCGAAATCCCAACCTTCGCCATACAGATAAATCTTCGAGCCGTCCATGCCATCCTTATCCATCGTCAGGGCGGCCAACGTGTCACGCGCCTTGACCATGTTCGACAGCATATGGTGTCCCATCAGATCGAAGCGGAAGCCGTCCACCTTATACGCCGTCGCCCAGGTGACGAGCGAATCGATCATGAGCTTTTCCATCATGACATGTTCGGTGGCCGTGTTTTGGCAGCAGGTGCTCGTCTCGACCGCACCTTCCGCGTTGAGCCGATAGTAGTAGCCGGGCACGATTTTATCGAGCACCGAATTGGGGTTTTGCCCACTATCTGACGTATGGTTGTAGACGACATCCATCACGACACGCAGCCCAGCCCCGTTGAGCGCCTCCACCATCTTGCGGAACTCCAGGACGCGCGTCGATCCGTCCGGGTTCGTCGCGTAGCTGCCTTCGGGCGTCGTATAGTGATACGGATCGTAACCCCAGTTGAAGCCGTCCTTATCGCGGATCGGCGCGATCAATGCCTGCTGCTGATCCGAGTCGGCGGCGAATCCAGCGAGTTTGGTGGCGTCCGGTTCGGTGCGCTGGGCCGCATCTTCGTTGATCGAGGTGATGTCGAAGACGGGCATCAGGTGGATATGGGTGAGTCCGGCAGCGGCGAGCGCTTTGAGATGCTTCATGCCGTTCGAATCGGGTATGGTGAATGCCAGATATTTGCCGCGATCGGCTTCCGGCACCGTTTGATCGATGATGCTGAAATCGCGGACGTGCAGCTCGTAGACCACAATATCGGTCGGCGATTCGAGTCTTGGCTTTTTGACTGTCGTCCAGCCGTCAGGCATCAGTGCGGGATCGGCGAAATTGATGATCTGGCTGCGCGCGCTGTTCGTCGAAAGGCTGATCGAGTACGGATCCGTGACGAGGTTATCTTCGACTTTGCCCGTGACGCGGCTGTAAACCTTGACCTCGTACAAATAGAACTTGTTCGTCCAACTGGCATCACCCGTCACCGACCAGACGCCCGTTGTCGCGTCTACAGTCATTGGCATGGTTTTGTCCGTCCCGGTTTTCGAGGCGTCGAACAGGTGCAGCGTCACCGATTGGGCGGTTGGCGCCCACACTGCCAGCATCGGCGCATCACCCTTATAGCTGACGCCAAGCGTCGCGGTCGCCGCACCTGTGCCGTCCAAATCATCGAGCGCGCCCCATGTTTGCACGGCAGTCGCATCGAGCAGTTTGCCATCGGCGTTACTTTCGCTGACGATGAGTTGCCCCTTCAAAATATCGGGGATTTTGGCAAGATCAGCCGTCCCGATCTTGAGCGAAGTATAGCCGTTCAACTGCGGCGATTTGAGCACGATCTTGGTGTTCAAGCCGCCGAAGCCATAAGTCAACGGAATTTGTTGGCCGCCCTCGACACCTTTGGCGGTCAACTTCATCGCGCCATTCGGATCGTAGTGCAGCGCAAACGAAATCCCTTTCGCATACGGGCCGACCTTCCAGGCGATGGTGTCTTTGGACGCCCACTGTGCCAATGCTTTGGTCAGATCGCCATGTGGCGCGCCTTCCGAATGGACTTCGAGTTGATGTTTGGCTGCGTTGTACACGAAAAAAATCTCATCCTTATCATGGGCGACGGTGAACTTGATCGGCGCGCTATCTTTGGTGCCATCTGCGCCGTAAATCTGATCGGCGCTCTGGTTCAGGGCAACGCGCGCCTCGTAATCGCCCGCCGGGATCGCCGTCGTGACCAGTGCATATTTACCGACTTCCGCCGGGTCTTCGAGCCAAGTACGCAGGCAATCCGGTTTGTTATCTGCCGGGCAGCCGAGTTTGCTCTCGAATGTGCCAACCAACGTCACAATCGGCGCGTTGGCGTCACTGGTGACCCAATGGGTTTTGTGATCGTAGTAAAAATGGACGGTCGCTTTATCCTTGAGCGTGAAAGCGATATTGTCGCCGCTGCTCTTGGCTTTCGCGCCGTAGTTCTCTGTCCAACTGCCGTTGAGCGCGGCCTTGTACTGGTAGTCGCCAGCGGGCAGTTCCCACGCGCCCGTCCACACATCCGAAACTTTGTCGTAGGTCAGGAATGTTTTGTCGCAGTCGGGTTTCCAATCCGCCGAGCAGCCGACTTTGCTCTGGATCGTCCCAGCGATTGTGACGCTTTGCGGCGGCGGAGTCGTCTGGGCGGCCTGGACAAATGCGCCACCCGGCAGTGCCGCCGCGAGTAGGAGCGCTATTACTGCAAATGGTAAACCGAGATGAGTCAAAATTTGAGGATGCTTAATCATCAAAAACCGCTGCCTTTCAGTTATACAGATATACAAATAAAGTTAAAGGTGATCCCATGCAAACCTTGATCCAGGTTATATATCGTTGAGAGACTATTTACGGCCGCCAGAGCCACTACCGGACGGCCATCGTTCAAGATATGGGTGGCCGCGTGCCAATCGCAGTCCAGGGTCAGGCAACCATGCGGACACACAGACACGCGGGCCGCTACGCTTAAATCGGCGTGTTTTTGATCACAGGCGGCGCACTTTTTCAGAGGACGGGAAAAAACGTCCAGCTTTGACGCATACACCTTTGTGTGCCGATTTTGGCTTCCAGCAAATCGTTTCTGCTTGGTTTCGCGTATTTGCCGCAAGAGTCGTTGCTTGAAGCACTTACAACGTTCGCTTCTTTAGTTTATATCAGCAACTGTAAATTTTCAATTTTTTGCGAATATCCTTTTTAAGGAAGCTCGGCAGATCGAGAATTGGGAAAGTAGATGAAAAGGGTCAGCAATGGATGCAGTTGCGTTATCACGAACAACGCCACTTGGCGACCCAATGCTGATCGTAGTCAAAGAATCGTTAAGTGGCGAAGGAATACGGCAAGTGATCGGAGAAGTGTTAAGTAAATCGACTTTCTGGGTTCGTTGTCCTGATGCCAGTGCGTTAATCTCACCTTGATCCCATGTTCGACACTTTGGAATTGCCAAGCCACAAAAGGTAACAGGTGCGTTTGAATTCAAGGTCAGTTTGCTCCCGCTATTAGGTTTTACTCTTTTACATCGCCGCTTGCCGCTTGGTCGTCGGGCGGCGCATACGAAACGACCGTGAAAACTGTTGGATCGCTCGTCAGGACGCGCCCATCGCGCAGTTGGGCGGTTACTTTCAACGAATGATGACCCGGCACGAGTGACCACACGATCCACCAGGGATCGCCCGATATGGTTCCAATCGGATGATCGTCCAGCCAAAACGCGATTGACAGCGTATCAGGTGGGACGGCTGCCGTGAATCGGATTTGCTGCGAGTCGAGCGGAATCTGCGGCGTCAATTGGTACACAGTGTAGGGGTCAGGGGTCAGCAGTCGCAAGGGTCTCTGACTCTCGACGGGATGTTTCACCTGACCCTCGTGCGTGCCTATACCAGAAGCATCCGACGAATAAGTCGCGGGCGGTTGATCGATGTGGTGGCGCACTGCCCAATCGCGCGCTTCTTGCGGGAGCACTTGAAAAACTCGCTCGATACGATTTTGGATGGGCGTCGTGTCTGTGGCAACCGAACCTGTGGTCGAATCGAGCGTAAACTGCTGAAACATAGTATCAACTTGAGTAGGCGCAGTGCCGTCGATGAAAAGTTCCATTTTGCGGAGGGGGCATAACGGGCTGGGTAGCAGGCCTGATGGCGCGCACACCTCCGTTTCGGAAAGACCGGGCGGCTGATCAAAAGTGCGCTTCGGTTGGCCTTTCAGGATGGTCCGCATGAATTCGTTCCAGATCGGCCCCGCCCCGGTGATCCCGGAAATTTTGACCATCGGTGAGTTATCCGCGTTGCCCACCCAGACGCCAACCACCACATCCGGCGTGAAACCCATCGTCCAGTTGTCGCGGAAGTCGGTCGTTGTTCCGGTTTTGGCAGCCGCAGGCCATCCGATCTGCAGGGCGCTGTGATCGCCGAAAGCGGGCAGACGCGCGTTATCATCGCTCAGAGTGTCAGTGATCAAATAGGCGGCGCGGGGATCCATCACCGGATCGCTGAGCGGCGCCTGCTGCCATTGATAGATCGCCTTGCCAGATGAATCCCTGATTTTCAAGATCATGGAAGGCGTCACGACGTGCCCCGCATTGGCAAATACCGCATACGCCGCCGTCAGTTCCAGCAAGCGAACTTCGCCGCCACCTAACGTCACCGACAGATCGAGGCGGCTGGGGTCTTGCAAGGTGCTGATGCCGAGTTTATGGAGCAAATCGAGCAAGGCAGGCAAACCGACATGATCGAGCGCGACCACTGCTGGAATGTTGTATGACGATGCCAGCGCCTCACGAATCGAGACCGGGCCATGTTCCACCAAGCCGTAGTTGCTGGGCGTGTAACTTTGTAGCCGCTGCGTGATGAACGGTGTGTTCACATCGAAGAGCACCGTCGCGGGCGTCCAGGGAGCGGGTTGCGCGGGATCGAACGTCAGTGCATAGGTAAAAGGCTTCAAGGCCGATCCCGGCTGACGGGGTGTCAGGGCAAGGTTGACGGCGCCATTGATCGTTTCATCGAAATAATCGACGCTGCCGAGCATGGCGCGTACCTGCCCGGTTTTTGGATCGAGTGCAACCAGTGCCGCATCGCGGGCATGATGATCGATGTCGCCGGGGTTGGGCGCGTTCAGCTTATCGATCTGGCGACGGGCGACGGTTTCGGCGGCGTCTTGCCAACTCAGATCGAGGGTCGTGGTCACTTCCAACCCGCCCCGGCTGATCAAATCGGGATAATCACGCTGCAATTGATCCCACACGGCCAGCACGAAATGCGGCGCGCGCATCGGAAACCTCGCCGAGCCGAATTGCAGTACTTCCTGGCTGGCAACATCGGCTTGCGACTGAGTCAGGCGACGGGTGCGTACCATCAAATCGAGCACGACTTGTTGACGATCTTTTGCGCCCTGCGGGTTGGTCAACGGATCGTTGCCACTGGGTAACTGCGTTAGTCCGGCCAGCATCGCACATTCCGCGAGATCGAGCGCCCCCACATCTTTGTTGAAGTAAACCTGGGCGGCGGCCTGCACCCCATACGCCAGATTGCCGTAGTACGACTGATTCAGGTACAGCGCCAGAATATCATCTTTGCTGTAGCTCCCCGCTAGACGCAATGCCAGCACCACCTCCTTGAGCTTACGTTGTAAGGTGCGGGCGCTGCGCTGTCCCGGATCGAGCAGCAAATTTCGGACAACCTGCTGCGTGATGGTGCTGCCACCCGCCCGGACTTCGCCGCCTTGCAGATTGATCCACAGCGCGCGAACGATGCCCTCCAGATCGACGCCAGATGTGGCGTAGAAATTGCCATCCTCGGTGGCGATCGTTGCATCGATCAGCACTTGTGGCATCTTCGAGAGTGGCACGGCGGTGTTGCGTCCGCCGTTCTTGTCGATGATCTCGTACAGCAAACGCCCATTGCGATCCAGGATGCGCGTACTGGGCAGCATCAGACCCGCTTGCAGCTTGTTGATCGCTGGCAAATCAGCAAAAATCCAGGCGTAAATGACGATGCCGATGATGAGCAACCCGATCCCGATAAGCGAGAGCGCCTTTTGCCAACGCCGCCAGTGTTGCCAACGCAGCAGCGGGTTTCGCAACCGTCGCAAGTTTTTCATGCCACCTCCTAGAAAAACGCCAATGGAACGGGCGGCTCAATCGTGAACAACCCGCCGTCGCTGCGTCCGAAAATCTCCGGCATATAGAAGGCGTGACCATTGGCGGGCAGCAGATGGTAGCTACCGACCGCACCGGCACGGATTTGGTAGACGAACTGGTACGTTCCCAGCGGTAGATACGGCGCGTAAAGAACTGTCCGATCGTCGCGCAGTTCGGTATGTGTGAAGACCCAGTATGTCCAGCCAAATTGCAGCGGATCGTCCATATTGAGGCGTTGCGACGTTTGTAAGCTGGTATCGATCGATTGTGTACCCGCTGGGATCGGGTCTTCGATGGCGACATAGTTCAGCGTTTCGGGCACGATGATCGTCAGCGTGACGCGAATCCGATCGCCGAGGTGGGCAGACGCGATCGGGGTGCGCGTTTTGTCGTCGGCGAGACTGTACGTGCGTTGGACGATCAAGCCGCGTGAGACCGCTTTGACCTGTTCGACGGGCAAATAGGTTTTGAGTTGAAGGCTGTAGTACAGCGTCCCCGAACCCGCCGAACGCTCGATGGCGATTCGGTTGGTCTGATTGGTCAGCAGATCGGTCACGGCAACGCGCAAATCGTAAGCGACGCGCACATTGTCCGCGCTGGCCGTTTCGCCTTTCGTCATGGCGTGATCGTTGATCGTGACGCCGAAGGTGTAATCTGGCTGGAGATCGCCCGTATGCTGCATCCAAGCGCTCAACGCCATCACCGACCAAGCCGTTTCTTGGGTTGTCTCCCAGGCGTCGAATTTGCGGGCAGTCATCAACCAGCGCACCGTGTCGGGGATCAGCGGGCTAGATGGCTCCGTTTCGACGAGCGCCTTGAGGACAATCGCGGTGGTGCGGGTGTTGGTCGTCCAATTCCACCAATCATCGTTGACTTCTTCCCAATGCCGCCCGGTGAGGCTGTACTTGGCGGCCTTCTTGATCGAATCCATGAGTACGATGCTATGATAACCCGACGACGGCTCGAAAATGGCAAAATCCATCGCCAGGAAAGCCAGCGCATCCAGGTTCATGCGGTCGCGCTGATCGAACAACTTGACCGAGCGGCTGACATCGTAGTAATGCGTCGCCACGCTGCCTCGGACATCTTCCTGGCTGGCGCGCGCCAACACATACAAGATAAACGCCTGCCGATTCAAATCCCACGAGGGCGTTTTATCATCAATATCTTTGAGACTTGCTTGCAGTTCTTTGACCGCTTTGGTGAACACACTGGTATCGGTCGTGAAACCCGCCGCTTTGGTTTCGGACAGTCCCAATACCGTATATGCTGTGATCAATTGATCGGATGGATCGCTGATGAACCAACCCCAGCCACCATCCGCCTGTTGATCGTTATAGATGCGTTGGAGCGCTGTTCCCAGCGTCGCTGTCAAATCATCCTCGAAGGCTTTGTCATGCAGACCGAGCACCTTTTGCGCGCGATACATGACCGCATCGGGCAAGAAACGGCTAACCGTCTGCTCGATGCAATAGTAGGGATAGATTTTGAGCGTTTTGAGCGCATCCGCCGCGCCCGCAGCCAGCGATCGATCGACATGAATCTGCACGCTGTCGTTGCTTTTCCCGGCAGACAAAGGGACGAGCGTTGACGGCACGAACACGCCCTCGGTGCGAATACCGCCGTCGCCACCGATCACGCCGCCCGTCGTCACGGTGTCGGGTGTTTCATAGCGCAGCACGGGCAGCAGCCGCGCGTCGCCAATGCCCGTCGTCGGTTTGGCGGCATCGGTATAGCGTCCATCCTTCGAGGCGACTTTGAAGGTCATATCGACCGCCTGCGTATCGAGTACCGTGATCGGCCAATCGAATTTGAGGCGACTATTGGGCGGGATCGTGGCATACTGCATCAGATTGCCACTGACCGTCGCACCCGTAATGTCCAGACTGGCCGCGACTGGCTGGGCTTCATCGGTGTTGTTGTTGACGATCGCGCTCAGCACGCTCGTATCGCCCGCCACAAAAAAGCGCGGCACTTCCGGGCGAATCAGTAGGGGTTCGGTGCTCACCAACGAGGCCGTCGTCTGTCCAACCAGCGTCGTCTTGGTCTCGCCCATCGGCAAGGTATACGCGCGCGCATCCAGCACCCAGGTGGTCAACTGGTCGGGGAGAGTCACGGTGACGGACGCATCGCCGTTCGCGTCGGTGACGACGGAGGGTGCCCACAGGGGTGTCGGGATAAAGTTATGGCGGACGGTGAAGATGCCCGTGTAATCGTTGCCACCTTTGCCGCCACCCTTCTGAACGTTGATGATCTCCTGTGTCTTCTGATCGATGTTGTAGATCAGCGAGTTTGCGGTGCGCACACCCAACCCCTGCCGCGAATAGAAGTAACCCATCAACGACGGCAGATCGTCGGGCATCAGCGAGAGAATCGACTCATCGACCAGCGCCAAGCCAACCTCTGCCCGCACCGGATCGCCTTTATAGTCAGTCACATGGATGTGATAGATGACTTGATCGCGCGGCTTCACTTTATCGCGGTCGCCCTTGACCGTGACTTGCAGCGCCAGCTGATCAGTATCGACGTTAAGCTGCAACAAACCCGTGCGGAAAGCCGCAGTGAAGTTATGGGCATCTTCGCCCTTGATGACCGTCACCGATACGAACGCATCGGGGGCCATATCCGCCGTGATCGGCAGTTTATAGATCGTGCTGTTATTGTGCAGGGTCAGCACTTCCGTTTTGAGGATGCTCTCGCGCTCGACGGTGATCAACGCGGTCGAGTCGCCCTGAAACGGCGTCGGAATCAAGATCGAGGCGGTTTCGCCGACCTTGTAGTTCGCTTTATCCGCTTGCAGATCGATCCGATTGCTGTTGGGTGCGCGCCACGCGACGAAATCTGCCCCCGCGATCCACACGAAGGTGGACGCCGTGATCTGGTTGTCTTTTGAGTCGTGGGCACTCGCGTAGATTTTGTATGCGCCGCCTTGCTGTGCCACAAAGTCGAACGTGCCTTTGCCGTCGGCACCGGTTACGACGCTGCCCTGCGTGACATCTTTTTCGACAACCATGTTCTCCCAGATAGTGCGGCCCGTGCCGGGTTCGATGGTCTGCACGCTCGCCCAGACGCGCTGTACGACCCGCACATCGAGCTTGGTGTTGGGCAGCGGATCGCTGTTGCTGGTGACCGCGATCAGCCGTGCCGTTTGTTTGTCGCCGACTGCGCCGACGTAATTATCGACGCCGACGCCGACCTCGAACTGCCCTTGATCCACGACGACTTGGCCGCGTTCGGCAACCAGTTGCCCGGCCTGATCGAATACGACCGCCTCCAACGTGTAGATCAGACTGCGGCGTGATTTACCGAGTGTGGCGGGCAACTCAATCATATAGTGACCCTGATCGTCCGTGTGCCCAGTGCCGCTGGAGACTGTTTGCGGCTGATCATCTTGCATGTCTTGCGCGATCTGATCCTGGTTGTAGTCCTCAAAGCTGTACGCGCCGCTCCCGTTGTAATAGAAATAATACGGATCGGTGCGGACTTGCCACTGGACAACGGCATTAGAAACCGGCCCGCCAAAGTAAAAGCTGCTCTCGACGGTGGCACGAATGTTATCGCCGGGCGCGACGTGGGCGGCTTGCGGCGTGACCGTCACGCGGAACTCCGGCGGCACGTAATCGCCCACGGTAATTTGCGTGATGAACTGCGGATCGTTCGGTTGGGCGTCGGCCTGCACCTGCTGCGCGGGCACTGGCGATCGAATCGGGGTTGGGTAGGGCGAGGCGATCGGCGTGCCTGGGGTGCCTGTCGGTTTTGGATCGGGCTTGTTTGGCCGCGCGACGATCTGATACTCGCCTAACTGTCCGCCACTGTCGAGCAAAAAGCTGTCAGAGAAACTGCCGAATTCGTTGATCGTCAGTATTTTGCTATAGACGACCTGCTGGAACGGATCGATGATGTCCACCGGGATCAAGGTTTTGCCACGCAGGCTGTATACCGCATCATGCCGATCGCGGATCGTGCCCCGGAAGTAAACCACGTCGCCGGGACGGTACAAACGACGATCGGTGTACAGATAAAGAGCGATGTCCTGGCTATTGAACATCGTTGGCTGCTGAAAATCGCCCGCGTCGATACCCTGCGTCCAGGTCGAAGCCGCCAACCCGAAGTGTCC